>NZ_LZIK01000064.1:0-134623 GCF_001667105.1 Mycobacterium sp. 852002-51152_SCH6134967
GCGCCGAGGAGTGACCGAACCAGCACGCCGACACCTGCGTCGAGTCGGGCTCGGTGGGTGACGGTGTGACGACCGGAATCGAGCCGTCCGGTCGGGTGACGCCGCGTGACCCGACCAACTCGCGCACCAGCAGCCGCTGCTGTTCGGCGTCGATGCTCATCATCGAGGCCGGTTCGAGGTTGAGGAACACCCCGTCGCGGTAGTTCGGGGAGCGTCGCGCGACGCGTTCGATCTCCGTGGGTGAAGCGCCCAGTGCCGCGGGTGCACCCTGCAATGCGCGTACAAGCCAACCGCCGGCCAGCAGTGAGGCCGTGCTGAAGCCGATGCGCAGCGCCGACCGGATCATCAAGCCCCCTTGAACCTCGGAGGTCGCTTCTCGATGCGGGCCACCTGCGCCTCGATGATGTCCTGGCTCGCCCACGCCCGATCGAACAGATCCTTGTGCGCCGGCCACGGGTCCTCGTAGGCGCCGTCGTCGTTGAGCACCCGCTTGGCGTGCTGCAGGGCCAGCGGCGCGAAGCCCGCGATCTCCTGTGCCCAAGCCTGCGCGTCTTGCAGCGTGCCGATGCGGTTGGCCATCCCGGTCTGCAGTGCGACGTCGGCGGTGAGCCGCTCGGCCGCCATCAGCATGCCGCGCGCCCTGCCCGCCCCGACCAGCGACGTCAACCGCCGGATGCTCCAATTGTCCAGCGCTATCCCGTATTTCGCGACCGGGAACTGGAAGTACGCCTCGGGAGCGACGACCCGCAGGTCGCAGATCATGGACAGGATGACCCCGGCGCCGATCGCGGGTCCGTTGATGGCGCCGATGACCGGCACCGGCGCCGCATCGATGGCCAGGTTGAGCGCCCGCGCCTTATCGGGCAGTTCGTCGGCGACCCCCTGGCCGCCGGAGAGGTCGGCGCCGGAGCTGAAGACGTGGCCCTGGCCGGTCAGCACGATCGCGCGGACGTCCTCGGCGCCGGCCTTCTCGATCGCTTCGCGAAGCCCGTCGACGAGTTCGGCGTTGAGCGCGTTGCGGCGGTCCTCGCGTTGCATCTCCAGGGTCATCACGTGGCCGTCGCGGGTCACACCAATCATGGGAGCGAGCCTATATAAAGCGCTCTAGCCTGTTGCTGTGAGCCGGATCGGTGCCCTCGAGGTGCGCGATGCCGTGCTGGACCCCGGGTCGTTTCGCAGTTGGGACGGCCCTCCGCTGGATGTCGGGGCCGACGGCGACTATCAGCGGGCGCTGTCCGCCGCGGCCGCCAAGACGGGCTTGGACGAGTCGGTGGTAACCGGAGAAGGCACGGTGTTCGGCCGTCGAGTCGCCGTGGTGCTGTGCGAGTTCAACTTCCTTGCCGGCTCGATCGGGGTGGCCGCGGCCGAGCGGATCACCGCCGCGGTGCAACGGGCGACGGCGCAGCGGCTGCCGCTGCTGGCCTCGCCGAGTTCGGGTGGCACCAGGATGCAGGAGGGCACGGTTGCGTTCCTGCAGATGGTCAAGATCGCCGCGGCCGTCGAACTGCACAAACGCGCGCATCTACCGTATCTGGTGTACCTGCGGCATCCCACTACCGGCGGGGTGTTCGCGTCGTGGGGATCGCTGGGCCATGTGACCGGCGCCGAACCCGGCTCGCTGATCGGCTTCCTCGGGCCGAGGGTGTACGAACACCTCTACGGTGAGCCGTTTCCCGAGGGCATTCAGACCGCCGAGAACCTGCACCGCCACGGCGTCGTCGACGGGGTGGTCCCGCTCGACGCACTGCGCGCCACGTTGGACCGGACGCTGACGGTGGTCGCCGATCCGCCGGGCTCGCCGCCATCCGCACCCGAACTCGGGCCGTTGCCCGACGTGCCGGCGTGGGAGTCGGTGGAGGCCTCGCGGCGGCCAGACCGCCCGGGTGTGGGGTATCTGCTGCGGCACGGGACGACCGAGCGGGTGCTGTTGTCGGGCACGGGACAGGGTGAGGCGGCGACGACGCTGTTGGCGCTGGCGCGGTTCGGCGGGCAGCCGGCGGTGGTGCTCGGACAACAACGTGTGGTCGGCGGGATGGTCGGGCCTGTGGCGCTGCTTGAGGCGCGTCGGGGCATGGCGCTGGCCGAAGGTCTGCAACTGCCGCTGGTGCTCGTGATCGACACGGCCGGGCCCGCATTGACCGTCGAGGCCGAGCAAGGCGGGCTGGCCGGCGAGATCGCGCGCTGCCTGGCCGAACTGGTCACCCTGGATACGCCGACGGTGTCGGTGCTGTTGGGTCAGGGCAGCGGCGGACCGGCGCTGGCGATGGTGCCGGCCGACCGGGTGTTGGCGGCGCTGCACGGCTGGCTGGCGCCGCTCCCGCCGGAGGGAGCCAGTGCGATCGTGTTCCGGGATCTCGACCATGCCCCGGAACTGGCTGCGGCCCAAGGTATTCGGTCGGCAGAACTGCTGCGCAACGGTATCGTCGACGTGATCGTCCCCGAAATCCCCGATGCCGCCGACGAACCCATGCAGTTCACGCAGCGGCTGTCGGCCGTCGTCGCCAACGAACTGCACTCGCTGCGGTCGGTTCCCGGAGAGGAACGGCTGCGGACGCGGCTGCAGCGCTACCGGAGCATCGGCCTGTGACACCGAGCGGCCACCATCCGATGGCATGCTGGGTTGGATGGAAGCCCTGCTCCATTTCGCCGGAAACTTCTGGTGGCTGATCTTTCCCTTCGGGGGCGTGATCGCGGGCGGTGTGCGCGCGGTCGCGGCTGCCAACGAACGTCGTGCGCAACGCCGACTCGAGCGCTATCGGATCAAGCAGGAGACCAAGGTGGCGCTGGCCGAGGCGTCGGGCCGGGCACGCAGTCATGAAGCGGCGAACCGGCGCGAGATGGCCAAGGTGATGCAGCGTCACGCCGACACCGACGCCCGCTGGCTCGAGTACGAGATCGACGTCGCGAAGCTGTTGGACTTTCCGCTGATGACCGACATGAGCGCTCCGTTGACGCTCGCATTTCACAAGGCCAGGAGTCGCGCGGATCTGCTGCGCCCCGAATCCGTCGACGACATCATCGCCGACCGCGCCACGCAGATCGACTACCGCGACGCGGTGCACGAGTATGTGGCGGCGTTCGACATCGCCGAGGCCGACGCGATTCGCAGGCGTCGCAGCGATTTCTCGACCGAAGACCAGGCTCGCATCGAACGGGCCCAGCATTTGCTTCGGCTCGCATCCGACGACGCGGCGACCTCCGACGAGCGGAAAGCGGCCTACGCCCGGGCGCAGAAGGAACTCGACGGCCTCATCGTGCTGCCCCCGACGACTCGGGCGAGCATCGAACGCAAGATCGTCGGCGAGATCGAGGCCTGACCCAGCTTTGGGCAATCAGCCGCCCAGCTCGGAGACCGCGGTGTCCAGTTGTGCTGCCTGCTCTTCGATTTCGCGGTCGGACGGCGCCTCACCGATGCGTTGCACCAGGTCGTCGCGGGACGCCACCTCAAGGGCGCCGCGGTAGTCGGCCGAAGCGAGTCGGCCCGCACTGATCACCTCCACCCGGCCTTCGACGACGACCAGGATGGCATTTCTCTCTTCGGACTGCAGCAGCGTGCGTACATCCTCGGTCGAGATCATGATTGGTTCCGTCCTGTCTGTTGTTGCAGCCGGTCGATCACTCGGAGGCCTGCGGATTCTCCTGCGGCCCCCGGCCGGCGTCCTGACTCATGGCCTAGCTATGCCCGTTGATCAACCGGTCTATGCGAGCGCCAGCGCGGCGAGCATCGCGATACAGGTGACGAGGTCAAGCGGCAACCGCAGCCAACTTCGCCGGGTCCAGCGCACCGCCGCGGACTCGTCGACCTCCGCAGGATCGCCCCTCTCGAACGCCACCGCCTTCGGTATGAAGTCGACCAGCGACCACACCCGCATCACTGCATGGCTGGCCAGCGCCACCAGCAACGCGGTACGCACGTCGGCGTGGGACCACGCGGCGATGAGCGCGACGACGAGCAGCACCTCGAATGCGGTGTGCGCCGGGATCCAGAACCGGCGGCGCGAGAGACCGCCGTTGTGCGCCTGGATGATGCCAGGCCGCTTGGGCCACGCGGGGTCGACGACGACGGTCTCGTAAAGGCCGCCTCCGAATACGACACAGGCCAGCAGCGTGGCGGCGGCAATCGAAAGAAGCGTCGGGGTCCACATCACCGCCGATTATTACGGGGCGTCGAGATAACGCTGCACCGTCGGTCCCACCGCCGCGACGATCTCCTCGTGCGACATCGCGACGATCGGCGGAAGCTGCAGCACGTACCGGCACAGCGCCAACCCCAGCGTCTGCGTGGCGATCAACACCGCCCGCCGCTCCGGTGCGACGGGGTTGATCGCGGCGACGACGGGCAGCAGCTGCCGGGTGAAGATGTCGCTCATCCGTTGCGCGGCATCGTTGTTCGTCGCGCTCGACCGCAGCAGCACGATCAGCGCCTCATCGCGCTCCCACCGGTTCATGAAGTGGGACACCAGGCTGGCCCCGACGTCACCGGGATCGACACCGGACAGGTCGGGGATCTGCAGGTCGAAGTCGGCGGCCGCCGCGAACAACTGGTTCTTGTTGCCGAAGTACCGCATCACCATCGACGGGTCGATGCCGGCGTCCGCGGCAATGGCCCGGATGGTGGCTCGTTCGAAACCCGATCGAGCGAACCGGTCGCGTGCTGCCGCCAGGATGACCGCCTTGGTCTGCTCCGAGGATCTCCGCATGCCAACAAGTGTAGGCCAACAAGTGTTGACAAGAGGCTGAACCAGAGTACATAGTGATGTCAACAAGCGTTGGCATAGACGGCCGGCGGAAGGAGAAGACGATGAACACCCACGACACCGATGTCCTGATCGTCGGGGCGGGCCCGACCGGACTGGCCGCAGCGGTGGCGTTGGTCTCGCACGGCGTGGCGACGACGGTGGTCGATCGCCAGGCCGCGGGCGCCAATACGTCGCGCGCAGCGGTGGTCAATGCCCGCACACTCGAGGTGCTCGAAGCGTTCGACGTGGCCAGGCGGCTGGTCAAGGAGGGGGTGCAGGCGTCGCGGTTCACGATCCGCGACCGCGGCCGCACGCTGATCCCGGTCGACTTCAGCGGGCTGCCGACCGAGTATCCGTATTCGTTGATGGTGTCGCAGGCCACCACCGAACGCCTGTTGCTCGAGCGACTGGAGGAAATTGGCGGTCGTGTGCTGCGCCCGAAGACCCTGACCACGCTCGCCGAGGATCGGACCGGAGTCACCGCGACGTTCGACGACGGCGACGCCCTCCGCGCACGCTACGTCGTCGGCGCCGACGGAATCCGCAGCCTCGTGCGGGAGCAGGCTCACATCGGCTTCGAAGGCAGCGTGTACGACGAGTCGTTCGTGCTCGCCGACGCCCGGCTCACCGGCCGCGCGCCCTCCGACGAGGTCATCCTGTACTGGGCCAAGGAGGGGCTGACCGTGGTAGCACCGCTGCCCGACGGCGTTCATCGGATCGTCGCACCGGTCGCCGACGCGCCCGAGGAGCCATCGCAGGCGTTCGTTCAGCAGATCCTCGACGCCCGTATCGGCGCCGCGGCGCCGACGGTGAACGCGGTGATCTGGGGTTCACGCTTCCGCGTTCACCACCGGGTCGCCGACACCTTCCGCGCGGGCCGGCTGCTGCTGGCCGGTGACGCCGCGCATGTGCACAGTCCCGCCGGCGGGCAGGGCATGAACCTCGGCATCCAGGACGCGGTGGCACTCGCCGACGCGCTGACCGCTGTTCTCGCAGGCGAACCCGACGCCCGGCTCGACGACTACAGCAAGTCGCGGCGCCCCATCGCGCAGGAGGTCGTGGAGATGACCGATCGCCTCACCCGGCTGGCCACCCTCCCCCGCGCCGCGCGCCCGATCCGCAACACGGCGATCCGGCTGGCCGGGCTCGTGCCCGCGGTGCGCAGCGGCCTGGCGCGCAGGCTCAGCGGTCTGGTCTACCGCTGAACTCCACCGCCGTGGCCCGGCTGTGCCCGTACAGCACGGCCGCGGCGATGCCCGCCTCGACCATGGCGACCACTGTGGCCACGGCCATCACGGTCGAGGGGCCGTTGGTCGCCGCCGCACCGTGGTGATGGCCGGGCCCGGGCAGATGCAGCGCGATCATCGCCAGGTTCATCAGCGCGACGGCTACCCAGGTGCGCTGTCGCCCGTCGCGCCACAGGTCACGCGCGCAGTACAGGCATGCCCCGACCATCGCGGCCAATACCGCGGCGGTGAACGGACGTTCCGCGTGGCCGAGCATGGCCGCGTGTAACAGGGCCGATCCCGCCGCGAGTACGGCGCACGCCCGTCGCCCGACCGTTCCGATCGTCGTCATGTAGATACCGACTCCGGCGGTCGCAGGAATTCATCCCGTGACAGGATCCGGACATGGCAGCCATCCGCCCGTTCCGCATCGCGATTCCCGACGACGACCTCGCCGACCTGCAGTCGCGGTTGCGCCGAACGCGGTGGGCCGAGGCCGAATGTGTCGACGACTGGAGCCAGGGCATTCCGCTGGCCTACACCCGCGAGCTGGCCGAGTACTGGGCCGAGGGTTACGACTGGCGGGCCCGCGAGGCGGCGTTGAACCGGTTCGACCACTACACCACCGAGATCGACGGGCTCGACATCCACTTCATCCATCAGCGCTCGTCGCAGGCTGATGCGTTCCCGTTGCTGATCACCCACGGCTGGCCGGGGTCGATCGTCGAGTTCCACAAGGTGATCGAACCGCTCACCGAGCGCGGCTTCGACGTCGTCTGCCCGTCGCTGCCGGGTTACGGCTTCTCCGGAAAACCCACCGAAACAGGTTGGGGCATCGAGAAGATCGCCTCGGCCTGGGACACCCTGATGGGCGAGCTGGGCTATGACCGGTTCGGCGCGCAGGGCGGCGACTGGGGTGCCGCGGTCACCACGCAGATCGGCCGCAACGGGGGCCGCTGCAAAGCGATCCACCTGAACATGCCGCTCGGGTTCCCACCCGGCAAGCTCGAGAATCCGACCGAAGAGGAGAAGCGGGCGCTGGAACGTAGCGCGTACTACCAGAAGTGGGATTCGGGTTATTCCAATCAGCAGTCGACCCGTCCGCAGACCCTCGGCTATGGCCTCGTCGACTCCCCGGTCGGGCAGCTGGCGTGGATCGTGGAGAAGTTCTGGTCGTGGATGGACTGCGACGGCCATCCGGAGAATGTGCTGACCAAAGACGAACTCCTTGACAACGTGATGCTGTACTGGCTGACCGCATCGGGCGCGTCGTCGGCCCGGCTCTACTGGGAGAGCTTCAACGCGTTCGGCGGGTTCGACCGCGTCGAACTCCCGACCGGCGTCGCGTCCTTTCCCAAAGAGATCCTGCAGGCCCCGCGCGACTGGTGTGAGAACGGATACAACATCACCCATTGGACGACAATGCCGCGCGGTGGTCACTTCGCGGCGTTCGAGCAGCCCGACCTGTACGTCGACGACGTCGCGAAGTTCTTCGATAGCGTGCGATAGATGGGCAGGACGCTTGAGGCCGACTACTTGGTCGTGGGGGCGGGCGCGATGGGGCTCGCGTTCACCGACACGTTGGTCCACGAGTCGGATGCGACGGTCGTGGTGGTCGACCGCAACGACCAGCCCGGCGGTCACTGGACGACGGCGTACCCGTTCGTGCGGCTGCACCAGCCGTCGGCCTACTACGGAGTGAACTCGCGGGGGCTGGGCAGCGACACCGTTGACCAATTCGGGCTCAACGCAGGCTATTACGAGCTGGCCAGCGGCGCCGAGGTGTGCGCGTACTTCGACGCGGTGATGACCCAGCACCTGCTGCCGACCGGTCGGGTGACGTATCTGCCGATGAGCGAGTACCTCGGCGACGGGCGGGTGCGCACATTCGGCGGCGAGGACATCGAGGTGACGGCGCGGCGGGTGGTCACGACGCGGGTCGAGGTCGTCGTGCCGTCGATGCGGCGCCCGTCCTATGACATCGCAGACGGTGTCCATGTCGTGCCGCCCAACAGCCTGCCGCGGCTGCCGGACCCGCGTGACCGCTATGTCGTTGTGGGAGCGGGCAAGACGGCGATGGACTCGTGCCTTTGGCTGTTGCGGCACGGCATCACGCCGGAGCGGATGATGTGGATCAAGCCCCGCGAGTCGTGGGTGCTGGACCGGGCGGCCATTCAACCCGGCCGGCAGTTCGCGAAGCACACGATCGGGGATTTCGCCAACCAATTGGCCGCGGTGCGGGAGGCGGAGTCGCTTCCCGACCTGTTCGATCGACTCGAGGACAAGGGCTGCCTGCAACGCATCGACCGGTCCGTCGAACCGACGATGTACCGGTGCGCGATCCTGTCGCAGGCCGAGCTGTCCGAGCTGCGCCGCATCGCCGACGTCGTGCGGATGGGCCACGTCCGGGCGATCGAGCCCGGGCGGATCACGCTCGACGACGGGGTGCGTGAGGTCGGCGACTCGGTGCTCTACATCGACTGCACCGCAGACGGTTTGGGCAAGGAGCCGGTGACGACGATCTTCGACGGCGACCACATCGCGCTGCAGACGGTGCGCACGTGTCAGCCGGCGTTCAGTGCGGCCGTCATCGCTCACGTCGAGACGGCGTATGCCGACGACGACGCCCGCAATGCGTTGTGCCGGCCGGTGCCCTACCCGCACGTCCCGGTCGACTGGCTGCGGATGATGTTGATCTTCAACGAGAACCAGCTGCAGTGGTTCTCCGACCCGGACATGATGAAGTGGGTGGACGCGGCGCGGCTCAACGCGTTGCACCATGTGACCGCCAACGTCAGCGAACGGGCACGCGATCGGATCATCTCGATGCTCACCTCGGAGCTTCCCGCGGTCAACGAGAAGTTGGGAGCACTGCTGGCGCAGGCTTAGCACCGCTCCCGCTCCCCGCTCCCGCTCCCGCTCCCCGCGCCGAATCTGAGCTTGTGCACGAGATTTCGCGCGATTCTCGCGTATATCTTCAGTTTCGGCGGCAACGGCTACGCCAGCGACTCCACCCACGCGCGGTGCAGTGCGGCGTAGTGACCGCCCGAGCGGGCGATCAGTTCGGCGGGTGTGCCGTCCTCGACGATCCTGCCGTGCTCGAGCACCAGCACCCTGTCGGCGACCTGGACGGTGGACAACCGGTGCGCGATCACCAACGCGGTGCGATCGGCGAGCACGGTCTCGAGCGCTCGCTGAACCATCCGCTCGCTGGGGATGTCCAACGACGACGTCGCCTCGTCGAGGATCAGCACCGCGGGATCGGCGAGGAACGCCCGCGCGAACGCGACGAGTTGCCGCTGCCCCGCCGAAAGCCGGCCGCCACGTTTGGCGACATCGGTGTCGTATCCGTCGGGCAGCGCCGCGATGAAGCGGTCGGCGCCGACGGCTTCGGCCGCAGCGGCGACCTCGGCGTCGGTGGCGTCGGGCCGGCCGAACCGGATGTTGTCGGCGATGGTGCCGTCGAACATGAAGTTCTCCTGGGTGACCATCACAACGTGGCGGCGCAGCTCGCTCTGCGAAAGGTCGCGTAGGTCAACGCCGTCCAGCGTCACCGAGCCAGAGGTCGGATCGTAGAACCGCGCGATCAGCTTGGCGATCGTGGTCTTGCCCGCACCGGTGGTGCCGACCAGCGCGACGGTCTGGCCGGCAGGCACCTCGAGCGTCAACCCAGGCAGGACCGGGCGGTCGGCGACGTACTGGAATCGCACATCGTGGAAGGCGATCTCGCCGCGCACGCCGGTCAGCGCCACGGGGTGCTTCGGGTCTTTGATTCCCGGGCGCTGGGCGAGCACGCCCGCCAGCTTCTCCAGCGCCGACGCCGCCGACTGGAACGTGTTAAAGAACTGCGAGATCTCCTGCATCGGTTCGAAGAACATGCGCAGGTACAGCAGGAACGCGGTCAGCGTGCCGATGGTCATCTGTCCGTTCAGGACGCGGTAGCCGCCGTACAGCAGCACCACGCCGGTGGTGAGGTTGCCGACGAGTTTGACCCCCGGCATGAAGATCGCGAGCAGTTGGAAGGTGCGCTCGTTGTCGGCCTTGTAGCGGTCGGCGATGTCTTCGAAGATCTGCTGGTTGCGCGGTTCGCGGCGGTAGGCCTGCACGGCCTTGATGCCCGTCATCGTCTCGACGAACTGCACGATCACCAACGCGGCGCTTTCGCGTACTCGCCGATACGTTCTCGCCGACTCGTTGCGGAACCACCACACCAGCCCGATCAAGACCGGGAAGGCGCCCAGGCACATCAACCCGAGCCGCCAGTCGAGCACGACGAGCAGGACCGCCGTGCCGAACAGCGTGAGCACCGCGGTGACCAGGCTGTCGAAGCCGGTCTCGAGCATGTCCTGGATGGCTTCGACGTCGTTGGTGGACCGACTCACCACCCGCCCCGAGGTGTACCGGTCGTGGAAGGCGATGTCCAGGCGCTGGAAGTGCCGAAACACCCTGCGGCGCAACTCCAGAAGCACTTTCTGTCCGATGCGCCCGGAGCGGCGGAGGAAGAACATCCGACTGGTGGCCTGCACCGCCACGACGATGGCGAGGGTGCCGACGATCATCAGCAACGTGTGGGCCGGCCCGCCTTGGACGATCGGCGGGATACCCCGGTCGATGCCGCGCTGCACGAGGATCGGAACCGACAGACGCGCCGCGTTCTCCACGACCACGACGAGGGCGAGCAGCCCGACGGTGAAGCGGTAGGGGCGCAGCAGGTCGCCGAGAAGCGAACGGGCCTCGCGGCGTCGGTCGATGGTCTCGTCGATCGGCAGATCGTCCTGGTGTTCTTCGAACTTGCCGCGCCATTTTGGTGTCGCGGTATCAGTGGTGTCGGTGGCGGTCATCGGCGTTCGGCCTCCGAAGCCGCGAACCGTCGCTGTGCGGGGTCGCGGTGCAGCGCCTCCTGCTCCTCGACGGCGTGGTCGAGGCGGCTGCGGTCCCGATCGTCCTCCCACGCGCACGCGCGCTCGGTGCCGTCGGCCAGCTCGTCATCGGCGGCCAGCAGGTACCGGTACTGCGGCACCTCGGCGAGCAGCTCGGCGTGGGTGCCGACATGGGTGATGGTGCCGCCCTCTAGCAGGGCCACCTTGTCGGCAAGCAGGACCGTCGACGCGCGATGCGCCACAACGATTCCGGTGACGGAGTGCAGCACCCGGCGCAGCGCCTCCTCGACGACTGCTTCGGTGTGGACGTCGAGCGCGGACAGCGTGTCGTCGAGAACGAGGATCTTGGGCGCCGCCAGGATCGCGCGCGCCAGCGACAGCCGCTGCCGTTGCCCACCGGACAGGCTCATGCCCTGTTCGCCGATGCGGGTCTCGAGGCCGAAGGGCAGGTCGTAGACGAAGTGGGCGGCCGCGACGTCGATCGCCTCGGCCAGGTCGTCATCGGAGGCGTCCGGTCGTCCGAGCCTCAGGTTCTCGGCGACCGACATGGAGAACAGCGTCGGGTCTTCGAAGGCCGTGGCCACGGCTTCACGCAGCGCGGGCAGGGTGAATTCGCGAATGTCGCGCCCGTCGATGCGGATGGAACCCTCGGACACGTCGTACAGGCGAGACACGAGGGCGGCCAGCACCGACTTTCCCGACCCTGTCGACCCGACGAGCGCGAGCGTCTCCCCCGGTTCGACGGTGACCGTGACATGGCGCAGCGCGAACTCGTCCGAGTCGGGGAATCGGAATCCGACGTCGATGAGTTCCAGGCGCCCGCCGCTCGGCGGTTGGTCAACGGCGCCGTCGACGATATCGATTGGCGTATCGAAGATCTCGGTGATCCGGTTCGCGGCGGTGAACGCCTCCTGCGTCATCGACAACAAAAAGCCCAGGGAAGCGATCGGCCAGACCAGCGACAGCATCATCGTGATGAACGCGACCAGCGTGCCGAGGGTCACGTGACCCTCGCCGGCGGCGTAGGCGCCGAAACCGAGGACCACGATCAACGTCAGGTTCGGGATGACTTCGAGCAACGTCCAGAACTTCGCCGAGACCGAGACGCGATTGATCTGCGTGTCATAGAGATCGGTGAGTTGGTCGTCGAAGCGGTCGTAGACGTAGTCCTCGCGCCCGAAGGATTTGACCACCCGCAGCCCGAGCGCCGATTCCTCGACGTGGGTGGCGACGTGGCCCGCCTGATCCTGGGCCAACCGCGACAGGCGGGTGTACTCCTGTTGAAAATGCAGGACGGTCAGTGTGATCGGCACGATCGACACCACCACGACCACGCCCAGCGGCCAGTACATCGCGAGCAGGATGGCGGTCACGACGGTGATCTGCAGTCCGTTGAGTAGCAGGAAGAGCAAGCCGAAGGACATGAACCGGCGAATCGTGCTGAGGTCGTTCATGATTCGCGACAGCAGCTGGCCGGACTGCCAGCGTCCGTGGAAGCTCATCGGCAGCACCTGCAGCCGCGCGTAGAGGTCCGTGCGGATATCGGCCTCGACACCCAAGGTGGCGCGGGCAGCCAGCCATCGGCGGACGAACCACAGCACCGCTTCGGTGACGCCGATGCCCATCGCGGCGGTGCCGAGCAGCCACAGCCCCTGTTGATCCTGGTGGCGCACCGGACCGTCGATGACGGCTTTGGTCATCAGTGGGATGGACACGGTGGCGGCGAGGCTGGCGATGGCGACCGTGACCATTGCGATCCAGCGCGCCCGATACGGCATCAGGTACGGCAGCATCCGCCACAGGTCCGAGCTCGCGCGTCGGCGTTGCGGTGGCGGGGCGATGGCTGGCGCGGAGCGCAGGGCCTGGGCTTCGGGGGCGACCACTTAGTCCATCTTCCCATGCCAGGCAATCGGATATCGCGTGGTCATGCCGCTGCCGATTCCTGGGATCCGAACTGTGTCTCGTACAACTCGGCATACCGGCCTCGGTTGGCGAGCAATTCGAAATGGGTGCCCCGCTCGACGATGCGACCGTCCTCCACGACCAGGATCAGATCGGCCGCGCGCACGGTCGACAGGCGATGCGCGATCACGATCGATGTCCGACCGGCGAGCGCTTCGCCGAGGGCTTGCTGAACGGCGGCCTCCGATTCGGAGTCCAGCGATGCGGTGGCCTCGTCGAGCACGACGACCCGGGATCGACCCAGCAGCAGCCGCGCGATCGTCAACCGCTGGCGCTGTCCGCCGGACAGGCGGTAGCCCCGCTCACCGACCACGGTGTCGAGGCCGTCGGGCATCTCGGCGACCACATCGGCGAGCCGCGCCCGCTCGAGCGCATCCCACAGCTGGTCATCGGTGGCATCGGGCGCCGCAAGCTTCAGGTTGGCCCGGATCGACTCGTGGAACAGGTGACCGTCCTGAGTCACCACGCCGACGGTGTCCTTGAGCGACACGAACAACACGTCGCGGACATCCACGCCGTTGAGTGTGACCGCGCCGGAGTCGACGTCGTAGAGGCGGGCGAGCAGTGACGCGATCGTCGACTTGCCCGCCCCCGACGAGCCCACCAGAGCCACCATCTGCCCGGGTCGCGCGGTGAACGAGATGCCGTGCAGCACTTCGTCACCGCCGCGGATGTCGAGTTCGGCGACCTCCTCCAGCGAGGCCAGCGACACCTTGTCCGCCGACGGGTACGAGAACCGCACATCGTCGAACTGCACCGCCACCGGACCGGCGGGAACCGGCACGGCGGCCGGCCTTTCCGCAATGAGCGGCTCGAGGTCGAGCACCTCGAAGACCCGCTCGAAGGACACCAGCGCGCTGGCGATCTCGACGTGGGCGTTGGCCAGTGCGGTCAGGGGCGCGTACAGGCGGGTCAACAGCAGTGCCAGGGACACGATCGCGCCTGCCTGCAAGTGGCCGCCGATGGCCAGCGCACCGCCGAGCCCATAGACGAGCGCGAGCGCCAACGCCGACATGAACGTCAGCGAGTTCATGAAGACCGACTGCAGCATCGCGGTTTTCACGCCGATGTCGCGGACGCGGCCGGCCCGCAGCGCGAACTCGCGGGATTCGGTCGCCGGATTGCCGAACAGCTTGACCAGCGTGGCGCCGGGCGCCGAGAACCGTTCGGTCATCTGCGTATTCATGGTCGCGTTGTGGGTGGCGGCCTCGCGGGACAGCCGAGCCATCGTGCGACCGATCCGGCGGGCGGGAACGATGAACAGAGGCACGAGCACCAGCGAGAGCAGGGTGACCTGCCACGAGATCGACAGCATCACCACCAATGTCAGCGTGAGCGTGACGAGGTTGGCTACCACACCGGAGAGGGTGTCGGAGAAGGCGCGTTGCGCCCCCATCACATCGTTGCCGAGCCGGCTCACCAGCGCGCCGGTCCGCGTGCGGGTGAAGAAGGCGACCGGCATCCGCTGCACGTGGTCGAAGACCGCGGTGCGCAAATCGAGAATGAGGCCCTCACCGATCGTCGACGACAACCACCTCGTCACCAGCGAGGCGGCAGTCTCGGCAACGGCCACCGCCGCGATGACAGCAGCCAGCAGCAGAACCGTGCGTGCCGAACCTGCCGTGATGGCGTCGACGACCTTGCCGGCCAGCACGGGGGTAGCGACGCCGAGGAGCGCGGAGACCACGCTGACCGCGACGAACGCGCGCAACCGAGGATGATGGCGGGCAGCGAAACGCCAGATGCGACGCAGCAACGCCGAGTTCAGCAGCGACCGCAGATCGCCGCCGCGGGCATGCGACTGCCGGTACAGCGTCTGCCGCGCGACCGTTTCCATGCTCATGAAATCACCGTAGAACCTCAACAATGGATGAGGTCAACGGCTTCCCGTGCCGCTGACCAGGGCACCTACGGGATACCCGGGATTTCGGCCGCACTCTCCTGTCGGACGCCGGCGTCCGCGGCCTGAGACCGGCTAGGCGTCTATCCGGGCGAACTGACGCTGCTGATACTGGTCGACACAGGTTGCGCGCCGGACCTTGCCGCTCGTGGTGATGGGGATCGATCCCGGTGACACCAGAACAAGATCGGCGACGTTCAGGCCGTGTGCGTTGGATATCGCCGAGGTGACTTCGCGCTTGACCTCAGCCAGGGTCTCGGCAGCCTCCTGATCGGAGCCACGCTTCCTGGCCTCGATGATGACGACCAGCTTCTCGACCGAACGGTCCGGCACCGCGATCGCCGCGCACCGCCCCCGCGTGATCTCCTGCACCGTGGCCTCGATGTCATCAGGCGAATGATTACGCCCGTACACGATCAACAGATCCTTGATACGGCCGATGACAAACAACTCGTCATCGAACAAAAAGCCCTGATCCCCAGTCCGCAACCACGGCCCCTCCGGCGTACCCTCCGACGGAGCGACAAGCCTGCCCCTGAACGTGGCTTCGGTCTCCTCCGGCTTCTGCCAATACCCCAGCGCCACGTTGTCGCCGTGCACCCAGATCTCGCCCGTCACCCCCGCCGGGCACTCGGTCATCGTGTCGGGATCCACGATCCGAACCGTCGGCGAGTGCGGCACCCCGTAACTGACCAACGGTGTGCCGCCCCTGTTTTCGCAGCGCTCCGCCTTGCCGGCAGTCAGCTTGTCGGCGTCGAAACGCACAACCTTGGGCACCTGGTTCGGCCGGCCGGTCGCCACATACACCGTCGCTTCCGCCAACCCGTATCCGGGACGTAACACTGTCTCGGCGAGGTTGTAGGGAGCGAACCGCTTGGTGAAGCGCTCGATGGTGGCGGGATTGATGCGCTCGCTACCGCTACCTATTCCACGCAGCTGACCGAGGTCGAGTCCGGCCATGTCCTCGTCGGACGTCTTCTTCGCGGCGATTTCAAACGCGAAGTTCGGCGCCGACGAGAATGCGTGCTTGTTGCTCGCCAACAATTGCATCCACCTAGCCGGCCGTTGCAAGAACGCCACCGGGCTCATGAGCACAGCGTGGAGGCCGGCCAGGACAGGAACGAAGATTCCGACCATCAAGCCCATGTCGTGATAGAACGGCAGCCACGACACGATAGTGGTGTCGGGTGGAGGCACGTTTCCGTCGTCGGCGAACAGATCCGACATCAGCTGCCGGTAATTCACCAGAAGGTTCCTGTTCGACACCATGACGCCCGCCGGCGTACGGGTCGACCCGGACGTGTACTGCAGAAACGCGATGTCGGGACCGTCCTCGCACCCGGCATCGGATCCCGGCGGTGCATCGAGATCCAGCGAATCAACAGCGATCACCACAGGAGCCCCGCCGCTTTGCGACTGTACGGCCTGCGTGACGCTGTCCACGACTGCAGACGTCGTGAGAACTACTGCCGGCGAGGAATCGTGCAGCACCGAATCGACGCGCTCATCGGTGACGCCACCCATCGGGACGGAGAGCGGAACGGCGATGAGTCCGGCTTGCAGTGCGCCGTAGAAGGCGACGATGTAGTCAAGCCCCTGTGGCGCCGAGATCACCGCCCGATCGCCGGGCGACGCGCAGCGTTCGAGCGCATTGGCGACGTTCGTCGTTCGCCGGTACAGCTGGGACCAGGTCAGGCTTTCGGGGACACCGTTCCAGTCCCGGTCATAGTCGATGAACGTGAACGCTGTGTCGTTGGGTTGGAAACCGGCGCGCTCCCGGATCATCGCGGCGGGGGAAGCATCATTCACGCGGATTCACACCCTCCGGAGCGAAATTCGGTAGAGGTTTGCGTGTTCGAGCCGGAACTGCCTGATCGATGCCTCGAGATATCTCTCGTAGACCGACACCTTTTCCGGACCGACAATTTCTACCGCCTCCGTCCAATTGCTCCGTAGCCTCTCGAGCCATGCTGAGCAGGTCAATGCGTAGTGCTCCCGATGATTCTGCACCGATCTGATCTCGAATAGCTTCTCGGCGGCGTGTGCTATCTCTGCCAGCCTTGGCGGATCCGACTCCGGGAATATGTGCTCGGCTATGAATAGGCAATCTTCCAGCCCTTGTTGGTCCATTGCGACGTTACCCTTGCCAATTGTCTGCAGAGCCAGACCCGCGCCGGGATGAAGGATTTCATGACACTTCTCGAAGAATCGCCGATATGCATCTACTCTGTCTGATCTCTTCCGGCCGAACTTGACGAAGTGCTCCATCGCGCCTATCGAAACGGCGGCGTCATAGCGTTCCTCGGGAACGAAATCCGCCCAGTCTTGGATGAGCACTTGAAATCGGGAATCGCCCAGCCCCTCGACGTGTTTGGCCTGCGCCTCGCTCAACGTCAGTCCGGTGACTTGCTGAACGCCGTGTTCGGCGACCATTCGTTGCATGACCGAACCCCACCCGCATCCGATGTCCAGTACGCGGCTGCACCCCGTCGCCCCGGCCTCGGTCACGAGGTAATCGATCTTCCGTCTCTGCGCCTCCGCGAGATCATCACTCTCGCCATCCCACAATGCGCATGAATAAGTCATCGACTCATCGAGCCACAGCGAGTAGAACCTGTTACTCACGTCGTAGTGGTGCTGAATCGACTCGGGCGATGCACCGCGCTCGCTCAGTGTTTCCATTTCCTCCCCTTCAATCGAAAAAGCTTCCTATGCGTCTATGCGTGCGAACTGACCCTGCCGATAATGTTCGACACAGGTTGCGCGCCGGACCTTGCCGCTCGTGGTGATCGGGATCGAACCCGGCGACACCAGAACAAGATCAGCGACGCTAAGGCCATGCGACTGAGATATCGCCGAGGTGACTTCGCGCTTGACCTCAGCCAGGGTCTCGGCAGCCTCCTGATCGGAGCCACGCTTCCTGGCCTCGATGATGACCACCAGCTTCTCGACCGAACGGTCCGGCACCGCGATCGCAGCGCACCGCCCCCGCGTGATCTCCTGCACCGTGGCCTCGATGTCATCAGGCGAATGATTACGCCCGTACACGATCAACAGATCCTTGATACGGCCGATGACAAACAACTCGTCATCGAACAAAAAGCCCTGATCCCCAGTCCGCAACCACGGCCCCTCCGGCGTACCCTCCGACGGAGCGACAAGCCTGCCCCTGAACGTGGCTTCGGTCTCCTCCGGCTTCTGCCAATACCCCAGCGCCACGTTGTCGCCGTACACCCAGATCTCGCCCGTCACCCCCGCCGGGCACTCGGCCATCGTGTCGGGATCCACGATCCGAACCGTCGGCGAGTGCGGCACACCATAACCGACCAACGGTGTACCACCCCCGTTCTGACACGGCTCCGCCTTGCCGGCAGTCAGCTTGTCGGCGTCGAAACGCACAACCTTCGGTTCTTCACCGGGCCGGTCGGTCGCCACATACACCGTCGCTTCCGCCATGCCGTACGACGGTCGTAGGACCGCGGGGCGGAGATTGCAGCGGGCGAACCGAGTGGTGAAGCGCTCGAGCGTCGCCGGGTGCACCCGTTCGCTACCGGTCGCAATGACGAGCACGTCCGAAAGATCAAGGCCGGCCATGTCCTCGTCGGACGTCTTCTTCGCGGCGATTTCAAATGCAAAGTTGGGCGCGGCCGAGTATGCCTTGCTGTTGCTTGCCAGCAATTGCATCCACCTAGCCGGCCGCTGCAAGAACGCCACCGGGCTGGTGAGTACGGCGTGAAGTCCCGTCAGAACCGGCCCGCAGACGCCGAGGTATAAACCCATGTCGTGATAGAACGGCAGCCACGAGACAAGGGTGGTCTGCGGCGGGGGGACACCACCGGAGGCAGCGAAGTAGTCGGCCGACACCTGACCGAAATTGGCCAGAACGTTCCTGTGCGACATCATGACGCCGGCCGGAGTACGGGTCGACCCGGACGTGTATTGCAGGTACGCGATGTCGGGTCCGTCCTCACACGCGGCATCGGATTCCGGCGGCGCGTCGAGGTCGAGCGAATCAACCGCGACGACTTCGGGCGCACATGCTTCCGAGTGAGAGTTGACGTAATCGGCCACGGGGCCGGCGACACGAGATGACGTGAAAACGACTGTCGGCGACGCGTCCCGCAACACCGAATCAACGCGCTCGTCGCTGACGCCCCCCAGTGGAACGGAAAGCGGGACCGCAATCCGGCCCGCCTGCAAAGCGCCGTAGAACGCGACGATGTACTCGAGGCCCTGCGGTGCCAGTATCACGGCGCGGTCGCCGGTCGACCCGTGACGGACAAGCTCCCGTGCAACATTGGTCGTCCGCCGGTAAAGCTGCGACCACGTCAGCGTTTCGGCCGCGCCGTCCCAGTCCTGCTCGTAGTCGATGAACGTGAGTGCCCGGTCGTTCGGCTGCAGGCTGGCGCGCTCGCGCAGCACCGTCAAGAGGGAGGTCCCCGTCACCAGCCAGAGGTTACCGTCGCCGTCGCCAGTGCAGGCCGAAAGTGAGAGATTCGGTAGCCGACAAACCCATCACGGTAGAAAGTCCTGCGTGGACAGAACTGACGACCTGCCGTTTTGCCCCTGGAGGACGTGTAGGTGCCGCCGGAACTGGTGATGACCGCGTTTGCCGAACACCGTACTGCGGGGATGGTACAGCGACGCACTCACACCGTGCGAGCCAATCGTTCCGCGAGCAGCGCCGCGAACTTCGCCGGATCGTCGGGAATGTCACCTTCCGCGAGAAGTGCTGTGCCGTAGAGCAATTCAGCTGTTTCCGCTAACGCGGACTCGTCAGCGCTGTTCTTCTGTGCCTGCTGCAGGCCGTTGACGAGCGGATGTCGTGGGTTGAGTTCGAGGATCCGTTTGGTGACTGGCATTGTCTGTCCAGATGCCCGGTACATGCGCGCCAGCGCCGGTGTGATGCCGAAGGTGGGGGTTATCAAGCAGGCCGGCGACTCGGTCAGTCGCTTGGACAAGCGTACTTCTGCGACATGGTCACTGAGGACTTCCTTCAACCAGGCCAGTAGATCGGCGAAGTCTTTCTGCTGCTCCTCGCGCTCGGCCTCGCTCCTTTCCTCCTCCGTTTCAAGGTCGACTTCGCCCCTTGCCACCGACTGGAGCGGTTTGCCTTCGAACTCGGGCACCGATCCCACCCAGATTTCATCAACTGGATCGGTGAGCAGCAGCACCTCGTAGCCCTTGGCTCGGAAGGCCTCGAGATGTGGCGACTTCAGAAGCTGCTCGCGTGACTGTCCAGTGGCATAGAAAATCTGCTCCTGACCCTCTTTCATGCGTTCGACATACTCGGCGAGAGTGGTCGGCTCCTCGTCACTGTGAGTCGAGGCGAACGACGAGATGCGCAGGAGGGTGTCCCTGTTGTCGAAGTCGGACATCAGGCCCTCCTTGAGGGCTGAGCCGAATTGGGTCCAGAACGTGCGGTAGTCCTCCGGACGCTCGGACTGCAGATCCTGGATCGTCGACAAAACCTTCTTGGTCAGCCGACGGCGGATCGCGGTGACCTGTCGATCCTGCTGCAGGATTTCGCGAGAGACGTTGAGGGACATGTCCTGTGCATCCACGACGCCCTTGACGAATCTCAGGTAGCGGGGCATCAGTTCATCGCAGTCACCCATGATGAACACACGCCTGACATAGAGCTGTATCCCCACCTTGGCGTCTCGCGAGAACAGATCGAACGGGGCCTGCGACGGGATGAACAGAAGTGCCTGGTACTCGAAGGTGCCCTCGGCCTTCATCGCAATCACCTCGAGCGGGTCGTCCCAGGCGTGAGCGATGTGCTTGTAGAACTCCCTGTACTCCTCAGCGGAGACCTCATCCTTGGACTTGGCCCACACCGCCTTCATCGAGTTGAGCGTCTGAGTCTCGATCGTGACGGTTTCCTCACCCCCTTCCTCGGCTGGGGGAGTTCGCCGCTCGACCTGCATACGGATGGGCCAGGAGATGAAGTCGGAGTACTTCTTGACGAGTTCTTTGATCTTGAACTCGGAGGTGTAGTCGTGCAGCTGGTCCTCGACGTCTTCGGGCTTGAGGTGCAGCGTCACTGACGTGCCCTGCGGGGCGTGTTCGACTGTCTCGATGGAGTAGGTGGACTCACCGGTCGATACCCATCGGGTGGCCTGACTTTCGCCGGCCTTCCTGGTGAGCAGCTCAACCTTATCGGCCACCATGAACGTCGAGTAGAAGCCGATACCGAACTGACCGATCAGTTCCTCAGAGGCGGCGGCGTTCTTGGCCTCTCTCAACTGCTGCCGCAGTTGAGCGGTACCGGACTTCGCCAGCGTGCCAATGAGGTCGACAACCTCGTCGTGCGTCATACCGATGCCGTTGTCACGGACGGTCAGGATGCGAGCGTCGTTGTCCACATCGATCTCAATGTGCAGATCGGATGCGTCGACATCGAGGTCCTTATTGCGCAGCGTCTCCAGGCGCATCTTGTCCAGCGCGTCGGACGCATTCGAGATCAACTCTCGCAGGAAGGAGTCCTTGTTGGAGTACACCGAGTGAATCAGCAACTCAAGAAGTTGGCGCGCCTCCGCTTGGAACTCCAACTGTTCGACGTGTGCAGTCATGTGCTTCCGTTCGACAACAGACGTTTAATACCGGCAAAGATAATAGCGAGCCGGTCGATGGCCGGCAGGAAGGGCTCGACTTTGTCCACCTCCGTTCGGCATGGCGACTTGACGACCGCTAGCAACGTCCACCCGGCCGCTCGAAGGGACCGAAACCGACGTGAGCAGAACCCGGCGCTCGCTATGAAGCACGCCTAATCGTCGTTCCGATGCCAGCTTGTGCCGCTTTACGGATCGATTGTCCCGATTTCGAGACAACAGCCCCTGTGTGAACCTAGCGTTGTCGTTTGTGACCGCCTGCCGAGGCAAACCACTGCCACCGAGGAAGCACGCGACGGCGCCGCCGTCGGTGTCCCGCTGACCTCTCGAGTGCACGGTGTGGGGCCGTGCGGCGGCCGAGGCCACAGCAACCATTTCTACGCGGAGGGGAAATGACGTCATTCAAGTCTGTGGATGATTCACAGTCGGGCTCTATGGCAGCCGCGACGCCATCCACAACGGGCACCACGCCTGTCACCCCAGTTGCCGTTATCGGCATGGCATGCCGGCTTCCGGGGGGCATCGACTCTCCAGAACAGCTGTGGGAGGCCTTACTACGGGGCGAAGACCTGATCATCGAGATCCCGCCTGACCGCTGGGATGCCGAGGAGTATTACGATCCCGAGCCGGGTGTGCCCGGTCGGTCGGTGTCGAAGTGGGGCGCGTTCCTCGACGAGTACGGCGGTTTCGACGCCGACTTCTTCGGCATCAGCGAACGGGAAGCCACCGCGGTCGACCCTCAGCATCGCCTCTTGCTGGAAACTTCCTGGGAGGCAGTGGAACACGCCGGTTACAGCCCTGCGCGGTTGGCGGGTTCGCAGACTGGCGTGTACGTCGGTTTGACGCACGGCGACTACATACTGCTCGCGGCGGATGCGCATGCCCTGGAGGGGCCATACGGATTCTTGGGCAACAACTACAGCATGGCGTCGGGCCGAATCGCGTACGCCATGGACCTGCACGGTCCGGCCATAACGGTGGACACCGCGTGTTCGTCCGGCCTCGTCACTGTGCATATGGCCTGTCGCAGCCTGCACGACGGTGAATGCGACGTCGCACTCGCCGGCGGTGCCACGCTGTTGCTTGATCCACGGAAGTCGTCTGCGGGATCAGCCGGCGGCATGCTGTCCCCCACCGGGCATTGCCATGCGTTCGACGTAGAGGCGGACGGGTTCGCGTCCGGCGAGGGCGCCGTCATGGTGCTTCTGAAGCGTTTGCCCGACGCGCTGCGCGATGGTGACCGAATCTTGGCCGTCGTGCGCGGTACGGCTCTGAACAACGACGGCCGCACGGTGAACATCACCACACCGTCGCAGCCCCTGCAGGTCAAGGCCTACCAAGCCGCATTGGCGGCGGCCGGTGTGGACCCGAGCACCGTCGGCATGGTCGAGGCACACGGAACGGGAACCCCGACCGGCGATCCCATCGAATTCGGCAGCCTGTCAGAGGTTTACGGACTCGAAGGGCCGTGTGCGCTCGCAGCGTCGAAGACGAACTTCGGGCATACCCAATCTGCCTCGGGAACTTTGGGACTGGTGAAGGCGGTCCTCGCCGTTCAGCACGGAGTGGTGCCACAGAACCTGCACTTCACCCAGCTGCCCGACGAGCTCGCCCGTGTCGAGAGCAATCTCTTTGTGCCCAAGGAGAACACGCCCTGGCCGACCAACGGTGCGGCACCCCGGCGGGCTGCAGTTTCAGCCTACGGATTCTCGGGAACCAATGCCCACGCCATCGTGGAGCAGGCTCCCGGCACTTCCGCGGTCGATCCGCAACGCAACGGAAGCGTTGACGCGGCGACGAAGCAACCGCAACTGTTCACGCTGTCATCGACCTCAGCCGACGAACTGCGCCGAACCGCCGCACGGCTGGCCGACTGGGTTCAGACGCATGAGGACGTGACCCTGGCGGACCTGGGCTACACGTTGGCGCGCCGGCGTGCACACCGCCCGGTGCGCACCGGCGTCATCGCGAGCAATCGACCGGAGTTGATCGAGGCTCTGCACGAGGTAGCCGCCGGTGATACACCGTACGAGGCAGCAGTCGGACGCGATGACCGTGGTCCTGTATGGGTGTTCTCGGGCCACGGATCGCAATGGGCGGGAATGGGTGCCGACCTGCTGGCCAACGAGCCAGTGTTCGCTGCCACCATCGCCGCTGCCGAACCGCTGATCGCGCAGGAATCCGGCTTCTCGGTGACCGAGGCGATGACCGCCCCTGAGATGGTGTCCGGCGTCGACCGCGTCCAGCCCACGCTGTTCGCGATGCAGGTCGCATTCGCAGAAACCATGAAGTCCTACGGTGTGCGCCCGGGCGCGGTGATCGGACACTCCCTGGGCGAGACCGCCGCAGCGGTGGTCGCCGGTGCGCTGTCGCTCGAAGACGGCGTCCGCGTCATTTGCCGCCGCTCGCGGCTAATGGCCCGCATCGCCGGTTCCGGGGCGATGGGATCGGTGGTACTGCCGGCGCAGCAAGTGCTTTCCGAACTGACCGCCCGAGGGATCGACGACGTCGTTATCGCGGTGGTCGCCTCACCGGAGTCCACTGTGATCGGCGGGGCTCCCGAGCGCGTACGGGAACTGCTCGCTGAGTGGGAGCAGCGCGACGTGATGGCCCGCGAAGTCAAGATCGACCTGGCATCGCACACTCCCCAAGTCGAACCCATACTTGGCGACTTGTCCGAGGCACTGGGCGAGTTGTCCCCCGGCACACCGGAAGTCCCGTTCTATTCGACGAGTTTGTTCGACCCGCGCGACGTGCCGGTGTGCGATGCCCGCTACTGGGTGAACAATCTGCGGCGCACGGTGCGGTTCGCCGCGGCGGTGCAGGCCGCTATGGAGGACGGCTACCGGGTCTTCGCCGAACTGGCACCCCACCCCCTGCTCACACACCCGCTGGAGCAGAACGCCCGCAGCCTCGACGTGCCGATGGCTGCCTTGGCGAGCATGCGTCGCGAACAAGAGCTGCCGCACGGACTGCGCGGTTTCTTGGCAGACCTGCATGCCGCAGGTGCCGCGGTCGACTTCTCCGTGCTCTATCCGCATGGACGGTTGATCGATGCGCCCCTGCCGACATGGACACATCGCCAACTCCGTCTGAGCAAGGACGGTCAGGCAAGCTCCCCGACGCACGGCGCTCGCACCATTTCGGTTCATCCCTTGCTGGGTTCCCATGTGCGCTTGCAGGAGGAGCCCGAGCGCCACGTCTGGCAGGGCGAGGTTGGCACCACGGTCCATCCCTGGCTGGGCGATCACCAGATTCGCAATGTGGCTGTGCTCCCCGGAGCTGCTTACTGCGAGATGGCGCTGGCGGCCGCGCATGCCGTTCTTGGCGAGGCGTCCGAGATCCGCGACATCCGCTTCGAACAGGCACTGCTTCTCGACGAGCAGACCACCGTCGGCGCCTCGGCATCGCTGTCGTCGCCGGGCAATTTCGAGTTCTCCGTGGAGACCAGTCAAGGAGGCGAGCAGACGCGACAAGCTACCGCGATCCTTCAGGCCGCCGAGCTCGAGCAGCCTCCTGCGCACGACGCGTCTGCGCTGCTCGCGGCGCATCCGCACCGCGAAGATGGAGACGCGGTGCGCGCACGCATGGATCAGCGGGGTGTCCAGTACGGTCCGGCGTTTGCCGGTCTCGGCGCCGTACACACCGGCGAGTCCGCGACCATGCTCGCCGAGGTCGCACTTCCCCGCCAGATCCGATCGCAGCAGGGCGCTTACGGCGTGCACCCAGCGCTGCTCGATGCAAGTTTCCAATCTGTCGAGGCTCACCCCGACGTCCAGGCGTTGGGTGAAGGCATGCTCGGGCTCCCGCTCGGTATCCGTCGCCTCCGCTCGTACACCGCTGCGCGCGACGCGCACTACTGCTTGACGCGCGTGACCAGAGTCGACGTCTCCGGAGTGGAGGCCGACATCGACGTGCTCGATGAGCACGGCACCATCATGATCTCTGTCGAGGGCCTGCAGTTGGGCACCGGAGCAGACGAGAAGGGCAACAAAGCACGGATACTGGCCGACCGGCTGCTGACGATCGAGTGGCAACCGCGAACATTGCCAGAGGTTGAGTACGCCGAGGCCGGGAATTGGCTGCTGGTCAGCACAACCAACACAGACCAAGTTGCTACAAATTTGGCCGATATCCTGAAGACGCATGGTGCGCAATGCACTGCCATGTGTTGGCCGCGGAATGCGGACCACACCTCGAGCGCCGAAGAGCTCAGAAGTCAGCTGCGTGGCGGATCGTTCACGGGCGTAGTGGTTTTCACGGGCTCCGAGAACGGCGGCGCCGAGAATGAGCTTCCGCGTTTGGGTCGCGAGTATGTGGAGCATCTCGTCCGCATCACCCGCGAACTCCCGGACCTGTCTGGCGAGCCGCCGCGTCTGTACGTTGTGACCCGAGACGCCCAGGCTGTGGGGACCGGGGACCGGCCCAACCTCGAACTAGGCGGGCTTCGAGGACTCGTGCGAGTGATCGGCACAGAGCATCCGCACCTGCGAGCCACTCAGATCGACGTGGACGCCAGCATCAAGCCTGACCAGTTGGCGCAGCAATTGCTCTCTGAGATCGAAGAAGACGAAACAGCTTGGCGGAACGGTCAATGGTACGTGGCGCGTTTGTACCCCGCTCCGTTGCGCCCAGAGGACCGGAAGACCTCCGTCGTCAATCATGAGCATGACGGGATGCGGTTGAAAATCCGTACACCAGGGGACCTTGAGTCCGCTGAACTCGTTGCTTGCCAGCGGGTTTCGCCTGGGCACGGAGAAATCGAGGTCGCGGTCACCGCGTCGAGTATCAACTTCGCCGACGTGCTGGTCGCATTTGGCCGCTACCCGTCGTTCGAGGGTCGGCTTCCAGAGCCCGGAACCGACTTCGCCGGGGTGGTGACCGCCGTAGGACCCGACGTCACGACTCACAAGGTCGGCGATCACGTTGCCGGCCTCTCCCCTAACGGTTGTTGGGCGACATTCATCACCTGCGACGCCAACCTCGCGGTCACTCTGCCCACCGGGTTGACCGACGCTGACGCCGCCGCGGTGACCACGGCGACCGCAACCGCCTGGTACGGCCTGCATGATTTGGCCCGCATCAAGAGTGGAGACAAGGTGCTGATCCACTCCGCTACTGGCGGGGTCGGCCAGGCCGCAATCGCGATCGCCCGCGCGGCCGGCGCCGAGATCTTCGCCACGGCAGGCAGTGAGCAACGTCGGCAGCGGTTGCGCGACATGGGTATTGAGCATGTTTACGACTCCCGCAGCACCGAGTTCGCCGATCAGATCCGCAGCGATACCGAGGGCTATGGGGTCGACATCGTGCTCAACTCGGTCATCGGGGCCGCCCAAAGGGCAGGCGTCGAATTGCTGGCATTCGGTGGACGATTCGTGGAGATCGGCAAACGTGACATCTACGGTGACACCAAGCTGGGGTTGTTCCCGTTCCGACGCAACCTGACGTTCCATGCCCTCGACCTGGCGCTCCTGTCGTTCAGCCATCCTGACCGGCTGCGGGACCTGTTGAACACGGTGTACAAGCTCACCGTCGACGGCGTGCTTCCGATCCCGGAGAGCACCCACTATCCGTTGGCCGACGCCGCCACCGCAATTCGGGTGATGAGCGCCGCGCAGCACACCGGCAAGCTCATCCTCGACATTCCGCGGGCGGGAAGCAGCAACGTGGTGTTGCCGCCGGAGCAGGCTCGGGCCTTCCGCGATGACGGCTCCTACATCATCACCGGCGGTCTGGGCGGTCTTGGGTTGTTCCTGGCCGAGAAGATGGCCGCCGGCGGCTGCGGGCGCATCGTGCTCACCTCGCGTTCGCAACCCAACCGGAAGACACTGGAAACCATCGAGCTCATCCGTTCGATCGGTGCCGACGTCGTGGTGGAGTGCGGGGATATCACCCGGCCCGAAACGGCAGAACGCGTAGTCGCAACAGCTATTTCGACCGGGCTGCCGGTGCGCGGGGTGCTGCATGCCGCCGCCGTCATCGAGGACGCCACGCTGACGAACATCACCGAGGAGCTCATCGAACGGGACTGGGCGCCAAAGGTATACGGCGCGTGGAATCTGCACGCGGCGACCGCGGATCAACCGTTGGACTGGTTCTGCTCGTTCTCGTCGGCAGCCGCGCTGGTGGGCTCGCCGGGCCAGGGCGCGTACGCCGCGGCCAACAGCTGGCTCGATGCGTTCACCCATTGGCGACATGTACAAGGTCTTCCGGCCACGGCGATTGCATGGGGCGCCTGGGGAGAAATCGGTGCGGCCACCGCACTGGCGGAGGGCACGGGCGTTGCCATCACACCCGACGAAGGGGCGTACGCGTTCGAGGCGATGCTGCGTCACGACCGCGCCTACACCGGCTACGCGCCCATCATGGGGACCCCGTGGTTGACCGCGTTCGCGCAGCACAGCCCGTTCGCCGAGGCGTTCCGCAACACCGGACAAGGCACCGCGGGCTCAAGCAAGTTCCGTGCAGAACTCGACGAGCTCCCCGTTGAGGAGTGGCCCGCCCTGCTGCGGCGCTTGATCTCCGATCAGGTCAGCTTGATCCTGCGGCGCAACGTCGACCCAGACCGTCCGCTTGCCGAGTACGGCATGGACTCGCTGGGGGCCCTCGAACTGCGCACGCGGATCGAGACCGAAACGGGGCTTCGCATCACGTCGACGAATATGACGACGACCATTCGCGATTTGGCGACCATGCTGTCCGAGAAGCTGACGCCCGCGGAACCCAAAGAGGTCAAAGTGTCGGCCTAGTCCGACTTACCGTTGCGGCCTAGGTGACATCACACCTAGGCGATGTCGGCTCCCGTGTGGGCCAAGGCCGATTGAAGAGTTGCGCTCGGGAAAGACATTCGATTCGGCCGTGGTCGTTCACCTCTGTGGGTGATGGGCGATTCGTTTACTACCCGCGGGATGGTTCAGGGGTCCATGTCCGGCTTACTGGAAGCACGGGTCTGACGCGGGTTCGACATTTGGACAGTCGGTCACCCGCCGCGCGACCGGTCCGTCGATTCTAGAAGCTGGTTCTCACCGTGAACCTTCGTCGGCTTCGCCCCGACCGACTCAGTTATCCGATGATCCGCCCGATGCCAGCCTGTCGCGCAGACTCTTCGGACGGATATCAGGCCAGTTCTGCTCGATATAGTCCAGGCAGGCAGCCCGATCCGCTTCACCGAAACCGACACGCCAACCCGCCGGCACATCGGCGAAAGTCGGCCAAAGACTGTGCTGCTCCTCATCGTTGACCAAGACGAAAAAGCTGCCGTTCTCGTCGTCGAAAGGATTGACGCTCATAAGTTCTTCCTATCTAGTCAATATGATCGGTATGAGTGAAGCCGTTCCAAAGCATACTCACGACTGAGCCGCCTGTTCAGAGCGTGTAGGTGTCATTCGTGCAATCACACATTCGCGACTAATTCAGGTGAACATAGTCACCCTCAAGTTCAGAGACCCGGAAGTGGCCTTTTTGGTCGATTGCCGCCAAGGGAAGACTCAGTCGGCGAATAAGCAGCTGTGACGTGGGTCTGGTCGGAGTACACGAGGGTGTTGCCAACGATCACCGAGCGGCGAGGAGAACAATTCCGTGACGTCGACATAGTGTCCACCGCCGGCTCTCGTGGCGGCAGATTCACCCGCGAGTGCGGATTCGAGATTGCGCCGACCACCAGAACGTCCGCACCCGTACTACAAAGCTGCCGTACGAGGCGAGTCATGCTCTCCATCCACTCCGGAGCATATGAGGTGAACCCGGGTTCCCAACCCGGTCCAGAACCGCCGTAACCCCGCCAGATGCGAGCCTCGAATGCTTGGCGCTCAACTGCTCAATGATCTTGCCGAGCCACTGTGTGCAGTTGGCACATCGCGGCTGACGGACTGGGCCTCGTTTGCCGCGTCGGTAAGCGCCGGATTGAGGTTCGAGGGAACGGTTTTCAGGTCGGCAGTTGCCGCCACTTAAGCCTGAACTCTCGCGAACGTTTCATCTACCGCTGCGTCCACGCTTCACCAGCGCGATCACCATGGCGGCTACAAATCCGCGAACCTGCAAGGTGCCATGCCCGCGTGAACAGCGAAGTCGACCCCGGCTCCGCGAGCCTGAAATCAGGGCCAACCACTTCGGGGTCAGACGAGGTCAGGCCGCCGCAGAAAATGATGCTTCCGTCACGGTATCTTTCGTCACATTCGTGGCGCGGCACCAAGGTAGCTGCGGGAGCACTACCTTTCAGGTGTCGCCGCTGACAGCGACGGCCTCTATCCGCTGCGAAGTTCGCTGTAGCGTACGGTATCGGGCGGACGCAAGGGAGGGCCCGTGAATTCCACTTCCAGAAGGATGATGGGGAAGTTTGCTGAATCCGTCGCGCAGGCGTTGATTCTTTTCGCGGCGGCAGGAACGTTCAATTACTGGCAAGCGTGGGTCTTTCTAGCCGTTTACAACCTTTCCGGATGGATTCCGAGCATCTATTTGTTGCGAATCAATCCGGATGCTTTCGAGCGTCGTATGCGAGGGCCCACCGCGGAGACTCGACTAGCGCAGAAGATCCTCATCTTCGGCTGGCTCTCATCTGTTCCGGCGGCGTTCGTCGTCAGCGGCTTGGATCATCGCTTCGGTTGGTCGCAGGTACCGACTGCGATCTGTTTGGTTGGTGACGTCTTGGTAGCCGTCGGCCTGATCACGGTGACAGTCGTCGCAGTTCAGAACAGCTATGCGGCAGCAAACGTACAAGTCGAGGGAGGCCAGGAGATCGTCTCTAGCGGCCTGTACGGGATGGTGCGGCACCCGATGTACACCGGCAGCATGATCATGATGGTCGGCATCCCCCTGGCGCTCGGTTCTTATTGGGCACTTCTCACCGTCCTACTTGCGGGGATATCACTCGCTTTGCGCATCCGAGACGAGGAGAAGATGCTCCAAGAAGAGCTGGAGGGATACCGCGACTACACGCAGAAGGTCCGCTATCGACTTGTGCCGTGTGTCTGGTGAACTATGGCGAAACCTTCCGTCTGAACGAAGCGCCGATTTCCGGCACCGACGAACGGCCGCAGCTCCGACAGCGCCGTATTCACAGCAGTGCAGAAGAATTGATCGACAGCCCGGCATCCCAGCGCCATTGCGCCTTTCGTGTCCAGTCAGCCGGCGACGTCTGCTAGCTGTTTACTCAGGCTTCTGACCGACGGCGCGTTGAAGATGCTGGTAACTGCGAGTTCGATGTCAAGGGCTGCGTTGATTGCGGCGATCAGCCGCATCGCGGAAAGCGAATCACCGCCGATGTCGAAGAATGACTCGTCGACCCCCACCTGCTCGATATCTAGGGCCTTCGCGAAGATGTCGGACAATATCCGTTCGATTGGGGTGGCCGGCGCACTACAGTCTCCGACTGCGCCGGCATATTCAGATGCCGGCGCCTTTGGCGTCATCACCTGACTCGTCGCATACCGATCAGCAGCCGCATCGAGGTGGTCGTCTTCGATTGCAGGGATCAGACCAGTCGCCGAAAGCCGCCGTTCAGGATCGTCGATCATCGACAACAGGATCCGTTGCAACCGCTCCATCAATGCCTCGATGTGGGCGATGGAGAAGATATCGGTGCGGAATTGAACGTGAAGTCCCAGTTCGCGCCCAGGTTGCGCCTGAACCGCAAGCGGGTAGTGGTAGTAGTCTCGTGCCGCCAAGTCGGTGATGGCCAAGTCATGGCCGCTCGACAACGCTGCACTGTCCACGGGATAGTTCTCGTACACGAACGCCGTGTCGAAAAGCCTGTCGTGGCCCGTGAGGCGGTGAATTTCGGCCAGCCCTAGGTGCTGATGCTCGTAGGTGTCGTTGTGCATTGTCTGCAGCTGCTCAAGCAGTTCGCTGGTGGTCGTCGCGGGCGTGAGGCGCGCGCGCACCGGCACCGTGTTGATCAGCAGTCCCGCCATCGATTCGGCGCCGACCAACTCGGCGGGCCGCCCGGAGACCACCACACCCAGTGCGACATCCTGCCTGCCGGTCAACGAGCTCAACAGCAGGGCCCAGGCAGCCTGCAGCACTGTGCTGACCGTCGTTTGGTGTGAACGGGCCAGCTCGCCGAGCGCGTGTGTGGTTTGTTCCGGCACCCGGAACTCTTCAATCGCGCGCGGGCCCAGTCCCAATCGGTCCGGCGGCGCCACCAGGGTCGGGTTCGTGAAACCAGCCAACACGTTAGCCCAGGCCGTACGGGCGGCTTGCATATCCCGCTCCGCCAACCAGGTGAAGAACGCGCGATACGGCGCAGGCTCAGGCAGTCGCTGCCCGTAGTAGCCGGCGATGATCTCCTGCAGCAGGATCGGCATCGACCAGCCGTCGAGCACGATGTGGTGATTGGTCAGGACCAACCGGTGCTGGTCTGCTTTGATGCGGGCCAACGCCACCCGGAACGGCGGTTGATTCGCAAGATCGCAGACGGCGGCGCGCTCAGCATTGCTCAGATGCTGCATCTGTTCGTCGACATCGACTCCGCCCTCGCTCAGGTCGATATAGCGCCACGGCGCCACCGGGTCAGCCGGGATGAGCGCAATCGGCTCGTCGTACTGGGCGCAGAAGTGCGCCACCACGTTCGGATGTCGGGTGACGACGGCGTTCACCGCATCACGCAGCCGCGTCGGCTCCAGCGGGCCGGTGATTGTGAGATCCAGTTGCACCGCGTACACGTCGTCGCCGTCGCCCTGCGCGGCGCTCGCGTGGAAGAGGAGCCCCTGCTGCAGCGGAGTCAACGGCAATACATCAACGACCGCATGGCGGCGGCATACTTCGTCGAGCTGCAGTTGGCTCAGCCGGGCGGGCGCGATGTCCGACGGGGTCAACCCGCCGCCGCCGGCGCGCACATGCGCGCAGATACCCGCCAGTGCCTCGAACCACAAGCGGCTCAGCCGCTTGACCTCTGTGGCGTCCAGCACTGACGTTGCCCAGGTCCAGTCGGCGTGCAGCTGCGGGCCGGTCTCGGTGTCGGCCGTGGCGGCGTTGAGCTCGACGGTATGCGCCAGCGGCAGAGCCAACGCCGTCACCGCGCCCGTCAACGCCAGACCTTCTGGGCTGATCTGCCACGCATCCTCGGAGGTCCCGCCCGCCGCGCCCAGCCGACCCAGATAGTTGAACCCGAGCGCCGGGCTCGACCCGGCCAAATCCACGTCGGGGTTCAGATACCGCAGCAGACCGTAGGTGACCCCGTCGGGGAGGCCACGCAGTTGCTCTTTGGCGTCCTTGACCACCGCACCGAGCGTCGCGTCGCCGGCGCTGACCTGACCCCAGTCCAGCCCACGCCCGGCCAATGCGACCGGATAGAGGGCCGTGAACCAACCCACGGTGCGCGACAGATCCACCTCGGAGGACAGCTCCTCAGCGCGGCCGTGGCCCTCCACGTCGATGACGATCGGGGAATCACCGCTGCCGGAGAACTCCGCTGCCGCCAGGCCGAACGCGATCAATAAGATTTCGTGGATCCCCGCGTGGAACGCTGTTGGCACCTCCCCCAGTAACATCCGGGTCGTCTCGACGTCGAGTGACACCGACAAGCGTCCAGCCGTTTCGAACGTGTCAAGCGCGGGTTGCACCGCCGGAAGCGCGGGGGCGGTGGCGGCCACCCGGCGCCACATGTCGGCCTGCGCGACGACTTCCGGACGCTGCGCATGCTCGGCCAGCAGCTCCGACCATCGCGCGAACGACGTCCCGCCCGACGGCAACACGATCGGCTGCCCAGTGCGGTGCTGAGCCCAGCCAACGTTGAGGTCTTCCAACAGGATTCGCCAGGACACCCCGTCGACGGCCAGATGGTGGCCGATCAACGCCAACTGCCCGGTCGCACTCGCCCACACCGCGACCAGCATCACTCCCGCTGCCGGGTTTAGTTGCGACCGCGCCTCCACCAGCGCGGCGTCGGACAGTACGTCGACGGTTCGCAGGCAATCGTGCGCGTCCACCGTCCCGGGCTCGGGCACAAAGAGCGCCCACCCTCCGGCGCCGTCGTTCGAGACTTGCAGGCGCAACATCGCATGCCGATCCACCAGAGCCTGCAGCAGCGCCACCACGTCGGATTGGCTGACACCGGCCGGAGCCTGCATAGCCACGGTCTGGTTGAACTCCTCGATCGGGCCCTGCATGCCCTGCAGCCAGTGCATGACCGGGGTGGCCACCACGGGTCCGACACCCGCATCGGCGACGTCATTCGTACCGTCGGTCACCGCGGCCACCCGCGCCAATCGGGCGACGGTCTGCTCGGCGAAAACGTCACGCGGCCGGCACAACACACCCGCCGCCCGCGCCCGTGCCACCACCTGCATCGACAAGATGCTGTCGCCGCCGAGCTCGAAGAACGACTCGTCGACCCCGACCCGATCCACGCCCAACACCTCGGCGTAGACCCCCGCCAGCACTTCCTCGATCACGTTCGATGGAGCGCGATACTGATCCGTGCCGGTGTACTCCGGCGCCGGCAAAGCGCGGGTGTCGAGCTTTCCGTTGACGGTCAACGGAATCGCGGCCAACACCACCACCGCTGTCGGCACCATGTAGCCCGGCAACCGGTCCGCCAAGGCAGCGCGTATGCCGTTCGCGTCCACAGCGGCGCCGGGCGCCTCGGTCACATAACCCACCAGCCGCTTGTCGCCGGGGCGGTCCTCACGGGCGATCACCACCGCCTGATCGACGCCTTCGCAACGAGCCAACGCCGCCTGCACCTCACCTAACTCGATGCGGTAGCCGCGAACTTTGACCTGCTCGTCCGCGCGTCCCCAGTACCGGAGTTGGCCGTCGGAGCCCCACGACACCAGATCACCGGTGCGGTACATACGTCCGGCCTGCGCATCGGCGCCGGTGAACGGACATGCCACAAACCGCGTCGCGCTCAACGCGGCCCGGCCCAGGTAGCCGCACGCCAGACCTTCGCCGGCCACATACAGCTCACCGACCACTCCGGGCGGCACCGGACGCAGCCAGTCGTCCAGCACAAACAACGCCGCGCCCGGGACCGGCGAACCGATCGGCGGCGCACCTGTTCCGGGCACCAGCGGCGCGCTGAGCATCACGACCATGGTCGTCTCGGTCGGCCCAAAGGCGTTGATCATCACCCGTCCGGGCGCCCACCGATCCACCAGCTCCGGCGGGCAGGCCTCACCGGCGACCACCAGCGCCATCCCGTCCAACCCGTGCGGCGACAACACGCCTGCCGCCGACGGTGTCTGGGTGAGCACACTGACCTGCTCAGCGACCAACAAGGCGTGCAAGTCCTCCGACGACCGGGTCACCGAGTCGGGCACCACAACCGTGCGACCGCCGTGCAGCAGCGGACCCCAGGTCTCCCAGACCGAGGTGTCGAAACCGTAGGAGTGACACTGCGTCCACACCCCTGCCACCGGCAGGTAGGCGCCCAGTCGCTCCAAGAGCTGAATGACGTTGTGATGGGTGGTGGCCACGCCCTTGGGCACACCGGTGGTGCCGGAGGTGTAGATCAGGTAGGCGAGGTCGTCCGGGGACGGCGCCGGAAGCGCGGTATCCGGCTGATCAGCGACAGCCGGGTCGGCGATATCGATGACCAATAAGTCGTGGCCGGCGAGCCGGTGGGCCAGAGCCGCGGTGGTCAGTGCGGCGATCGGAGAGGCGTCGGCGAGGACGAACCCGATCCGCGCATCCGGGTGCGCCGGGTCGATCGGCACATAGGCCGCCCCCGTCTTGAGCACCCCGACCATCGCCACAACCGCCTCGGCCGAGCGGTCCAACAGCAACGCCACCCGCTGCCCGGGGCCCACCCCGCGAGTAGTAAGGAAGTGCGCCCACCTGTTGGCGGCCTCGTCCAATTGGCGATATGTCCACGAGCGGCCCTGACACGTCAGCGCCACCGCTTCCGGGGTACGAGCGACCTGCGCGCCGAACCTCGCCGGGATCGAGACTGCGGGCAGCCCGGGCGCGGTCAACGCCTCCCGATTACCCCACCGCTCCAGTCGGCCATGTTCCTGCTCATCGAGTAGATCGATCGTCGACAGCCGCCGCGCCGGGTCGGCCGTCATGACCAGCAGAACCCGCTGCAACCGCTCGACCAACGCTTCGATGCTGGCCGCGTCGAACACGTCCGTGCGGAATTCGACATGCCCGCCGATTCCACCCGGCTCTCCGGCCTCGCTCCACTGCTCTCCAAGCGAGAACGTCAAATCCATGCGGGCGGTGTGGGTGTCGGCCGGCATCGGGGTGACCTCTACATCACCCAGCCTCAGCTCGCCGGCGGCGTTGTTCTGCCAGGCCAGCGATACCTGGACCAGCGGATGGTGGTTCAGGCTTCGAGTGGGGTTGAGCCGCTCCACAAGCACCTCGAACGGCACATCCTGATGTTCGAACGCGGCCAGGCTTCGCTGCCGCACCTGCTCCAACACTTCAGCGACCGTCGGATCCCCAGTGAGGTCCACCCGCAACACCAAGGTGTTGACGAAGAAACCGACGAGCTCGTCCAGTGCTCGGTCGCGCCGCCCAGCGATCGGGAAGCCCACCGCCACATTGGAACTCGCGCTCAGCTTGGCCAACAGCACCGCCATCGCGGCTTGCATCACCATGAAATTCGTCGCGCCGTGCGAACCAGCCAACCGGGCGATCCCCTGCTGCACCTCCACCGGCCACTGCACCGAAAGGTTGGCACCGCGATAATCGGCCACCTGCGGGTAGGGCCGGTCAGTGGGCAGCTGTACCCGCTCCGGCATATCGGCCAAAGCCTGCTGCCAGTAAGCCAGCTGGGCAGCTATGCGGCTGTCCGGATCGGCCAGGTCGCCGAGCTGCGCACGCTGCCACAACGCGTAATCGACATACTGCACCGGCAGCGGCGCCCAGTCCGGGGCGTGTCCAGCGCACCGAGCGGCATACGCCGCGCCCAGATCACCGACCAGCGGAGCGATCGACCAACCGTCAGCGGCGATGTGGTGCACCACCGCCACCAGCACATGCTCATCTTCGTGGAGTTTGAAAAGCGTTGTGCGCAATGGAATCTCGGTGGCCAGATCAAACGGCCGACGCGCAACGGCGCCGACAGCCTCCTCCAGCCGGCTCTCCGGCCAGCCGGTCGCGTCAACAACCTGCCAGCCCACTTCCACATCCCCGACCGGCACCACCCACTGCTCCGGAATCCCGCCTGGCGCCAGGAACAGCGTGCGCAGACTCTCGTGACGTGCCACCACGTCAACCAGGGCCTCAGCCAACGCTTCAGCGTCCAGGCGGCCTTCCAAATGCAGCGCCACCGCCAGGTTGTAAACCGCGGACGGACCCTGCAGCTGATCGAGGAGCCACAATCGGTTCTGGGCAAAGGACAACGGCACCACCGCGGGGCGCTCCAGTGGAACCAACGGCTCCAGGCCGTCCCCTTCGCCGATGCGCGGCGCCAACTCGGCGACCGTGGGCGTCTCGAACAACGCACGCACCGACAGCCCGGCATCCAACGACTTGTTTACCGCTGCGATCACCCGCATCGCCGACAACGAGTCGCCGCCCAGCTCGAAGAATGAGTCGTCGACACCGACCCGTTCCAACCCCAGAACCTGGGCGTAGATGCCGGCCAGAACCTCCTCGGCAAGGCCGGACGGAGCGCGATAACGATCGGTGTCGGTGTAATCGGGTGCCGGCAAGGCGCGTTTGTCGAGCTTGCCGTTGACCGTCAACGGCAAGGCATCAAGGACCACCACAGCGGTCGGCACCATGTAGCCGGGCAGGCGCTCGGCCAAGGCCACCCGGATCTCGGCCGGTTCGGCAGTGCCGGTCACGTAACCTATCAGCCGCTTGTCACCCGGCCGGTCGTCGCGCACAACCACCGCCGCCTGATCGACGCCGACGCAGCCCGCCAACGCAGCCTGGATCTCACCGAGTTCGATGCGGTACCCGCGGATCTTGACCTGCTCGTCGGCGCGCCCCAGGTATAGCAACTGCCCGTCGGCACCCCAGCGCACCAAGTCTCCGGTGCGGTACATGCGTTGTCCGGGCGCCTCCGCGCCGGTGAACGGGCAGGCGACAAATCGTGATGCCGTCAACGGGCTGCGGCCCACATAACCGGACGCCACTCCGCGGCCGGCCACGTACAACTCGCCGGCCACCCCCGGCGGTACCGGTCGCAACCACGCGTCGAGCACGAAGAACGCCGCGCCGGGCACCGGCGTGCCGATCGGAACGACACCCGAGCCCGCCCGCAACGGCGCACTGAACGAGGTGTACCAGGTTTCGGTCGGGCCGTAGCCGTTGATCATCACACGCCCGGGGGCCCACCGATCGACGACCTCGACGGGGCATGCCTCTCCGGCTACGACCAACGCCACTGAGTCCAGACCCTCATGAGAAAGCGCCGCCGCCGCGGACGGGGTCTGATTCAGCACGCTGACCTGTTCACGGATCAGCAAAGCGTGGAAGTCATCTGGCGAGCCCACCACTGAGTCGGGCACAACCACCAAACGCCCACCATGGAGCAGCGCACCGAAGATTTCCCACACCGAGACGTCGAATGCGAACGAATGCCACTGCGACCACACGTGGCCGGTCAGCTTCAGATCGATGTCCAACGACTCCAGGAGCCCAGTGACAGTCTGGTGAGTGACCGCGACGCCCTTGGGCACGCCGGTGGTTCCGGAGGTGTAGATGATGTACGCGAAGTCGTCCCCCACGGGCGCCGGCAAGTCCGTGGCCGGATAGCTGCCGATTCGTGGTTCGTCGACCTCGACCACCGAGACCGCGCCCTCGTCTAGCCGCGACCGCATACCCGCCGTCGTGACGACGGCGACGGGTGCCGCGTCGGCGAGGATGACTGCGATGCGGGTGTCCGGATGCGCAGGGTCGATCGGCACATACGCTGCTCCGGTCTTGAGCACGGCAAGCAGCGTCACGATCGCCTCGGCCGAGCGTGGCAGAAGCAGCGCCACGCACTGTCCGCGGCCTGCACCTTGCTCAAAAAGCAAGTGCGCCAGCCGGTTCGACGCCTCGTCGAGTTCCCGATACGTCATCGAGCGGCCCTCGAAGGTCACCGCCGGCGCCTCCGGGGAGCGCGCAGCCTGTGCGGTGAACAGTGCCGGAACAGACGCCGCAGCCGGTGGCGGCGTGGTCAGCACCGCGCGTTGGCCGACCGCATCGAGAAGGGCGCGCTCTCCCTCATCGAGAACATTCACCGATGACAACCGCCGGCCCGGGTCGCCGGTCATCGCCATCAGCATCCGCTCGAACCGCCGAATCAGAGCTTCGATACTCGCGGCGTCGAAAACATCGGTGCGAAACTCGACCGCCCCACTTATCCCCGCGGGTTCACCGTCGTCACTCCAACGTTCCGAAAGGGCGAACGTCAAATCCATTCGCGCACTGTGTGTTTCGGCATCCAGAGGTGTGGCCTGCACATCACCCAACGGCAGCTCCGCGTTTCGGCCGTGACGTGACCCGGCGAAGTTCTGCCAGGCCAGCAGCACCTGGATCAACGGCTCATGGCTCCGCGAACGGATGGGGTTGAGCCGATCGACCAACACCTCGAACGGCACATCCTGATGCTCGAAGGCGGCCAGGCTGCGCGTCCGCACCTGCGCCAGTAACTCCTCGACGGTCGGGTCGCCAGACAGATCGACACGCAGCACCAAGGTGTTGACAAAGAACCCGATCAGCTGATCGAGCGCCGGGTCGCGCCGCCCGGCGATGGGAAATCCGACAGCCACGTCGGTGCTGGAACTGATCATCGACAGCAAGGCCGAGAGGGCAGCTTCGACCACCATGAAGCTGGTCGCGTTATGCTGACTCGCCAGCTGGATGACCCGTTGATGGAGCTCGGCCGGCCAGTCGACGACCACACTGGCGCCGCGATAAGAAGCCACCTGCGGATAGGGTCGATCGGTGGGCAGCTCCAAACGCTCGGGCATCCCAGCCAAGGTGTCCTGCCAGTACGCCAGCTGCGCCGCGATCAGGCTGTCGCTGTTCTCGAGATCGCCGAACTGCGCACGCTGCCACAACGTGTAGTCGACGTACTGGATCGGCAAGTCCTCCCAGCCCGGGGCCTCCCCCGCGCAGCGTGCGGCGTACGCGGTCCCAAGATCTGCGACCAATGGCGCGATGGATGAGCCGTCGGCCGCGATGTGGTGCACCACGCCCACCAGCACATGGTCGTCATCACCAAGACGGAAAAGCACTGCGCGCAAAGGAATTTCGCTGGCCAGATCAAAAGTGTGGCTAGCCACCTCCTCGACGGCCGCGGTCAATCGGTCCTCGGTCCAGCCGGTGGCGTCTATGACTTCCCAACCGATGGTCGCTTGCTCGGCCGGTACCACCACCTGTCGCGGAATGCCGTCGACCGACGAGAACAACGTACGTAACGACTCGTGACGGCTCACCACGTCGTTCAGCGCCACTTGCAGCGCATCGGCGTCAAGCCTGCCCTGCAGCCGGAACGGGAACACCATGTTGTAGATGGGTGAAGGGCCTTGCAGCTGATCGATGAACCACAGCCGGTTCTGCGCGAACGACAACGGAATCACCGCTGGCCGCTCGACAGCCACCACCGGCTCGAGTGCACCTGAATCTGGGCCGATACGGGACGCCAACTGCTCGACCGTGGGCGCTTCGAACAAGGTGCGAACCGCGACATTGGCGTCCAGCGATTTGTTGAGGGCGGCGATGACCCGCATGGCGGAAAGCGAATCCCCGCCCAGCTCGAAGAACGACTCGTCGATTCCGACCCGCTCGAGCCCCAACACTTGTGCATAGATGCCGGCCAGAAGCTCTTCGGTGAGATTGGTCGGCGCGCGGAAGTGCCCGTCTTTCTGGTACTCAGGCGCCGGAAGAGCTTGCTTATCGAGTTTTCCGTTGGCGGTCAGCGGTAGCGCATCCAGCACGACCACGGCGGACGGCACCATGTAGGACGGCAGTTGCTCGCCCATAGCGCCGCGTACCTCGTCCGGGTTTGCCGAACCAGTGATGTAGCCCACCAGTCGCTTGTCGCCGGGGCGGTCCTCGCGCGCGATCACCGCGGCCTGGCCCGCGCCGCTGCACGACGCCAACGCGGCCTGCACTTCACCGAGCTCGATGCGATAACCGCGAATCTTGACCTGCTCGTCGGCGCGGCCGACGTAGTGCAGCTCACCCTTCGGACTCCAGGACACGAGGTCACCGGTGCGGTACAAGCGCTCCCCCGGTGCGCCGAATGGGCTGGCGACGAATCGCGTTGCCGTCAAGCCTGCTCGGCCGACATACCCGTAAGCCAGCCCGGCACCCGCCACATACAGCTCCCCGACAACCCCGACCGGCACCGGCCGCATCCAGGCATCGAGCACGAAGAAGCCAAGGTCTGCCAACGGGCCCCCGATGGGGCTGGCGGTGCTGTCGAGGTCGGCGGCCATAATCCTGCGGTACGAAGCATGCACCGTGGTCTCGGTGATGCCGTACATGTTGATCAGGAATGGGTTTCCGGGGTGATTGTCCAGCCACGTGTCGAGACGTGGTGGCTGTAGCGCCTCCCCGCCGAACACGACCCGCTGCAGCGCCAGCTCACCACCCGACTCCTGCGATTGGGTCGCGCCGAAGTCGAGCCAGCGGGTCACCTGGTGTTCCCACGCCGTGGCCACGTCTTGCCAGTTGTGTTGCGCGTCGGCGGTCTGTAGCGCATAGAACGCCGACGGGGTCTGGCTCAGGACAGTGACCTGCTCGGCGATCAGCAACGAGTACAACTCTTCCGGCGACCGCACCACCTCGTCGGGCACCACCACGAGACGTCCGCCTCCGAGCAGCGCACCGAACATCTCCCAGACGGAGAAGTCGAATGCCAGCGAGTGACACTGGGACCACACGCCCCCGGGCGGTACTTGGTCGTCCAAGGTTCGCAGCAGCCGAGTCACGTTACGGTGCGCGACCGCGACACCCTTGGGCGTTCCGGTCGTGCCGGAGGTGTAGATGAGGTAGGCGATGTCGTCGGCGGCCGGCGACGGAAGACTGGTGTCGGGCTGGCTGCCCAGAGCGGGGTCGTCCACATCTACGACCAACAGGTCGTGACCGTCAAGACGCGAACGGAGATTCACCGTGGTGATCACCGCTGCGGGCGCGGCATCGCCGATGACGAACCGGATCCGAGCATCGGGATGTGCCGGGTCGAGCGGTACATAGGCCGCCCCGGTCTTGAGCACCGCCAGGATCGCCACGATCGCGTCGACCGACCGCGGCAACATCAAGGCAACCCGTTCACCCGGTGCCGCTCCATGTCCGGCAAGCAGATGCGCCAACCGGTTGGACGCCTGATCAACCTCGAGATAGGTCAGCGAGCGACCGTCACCGCTGATCGCAACTGCCGACGGTGAACGGTCCACCTGCAAGGCAAAGGATCCCGTAATCGATTCCGACTCGGACGCGGGTTCGGTCAGCGCCGCCTTGTTACCCCACTCCTCGAGGTGTGCGTGCTCTGCCTCGTCGAGCACGTCGACGGACGACAACCGCGACGCTGGGTCCTCGGTCATCGCCAGCAACACCCGCCGCAGCCGCTCGATCAACAGCTCGATGCTGACCGCGTCGAACACGTCGGTGCGGAATTCGACGTCTCCGCCGATCCCGGCCGGTTCACCCGTCTCCGTCCAGCGCTCGCCCAGGTGAAATGCGAGGTCAGTGCGGGCGGTGTGGGTGTCGAGGCTCGTCGGTGTGATTTGTACGTCACCCAAGGCCAGCCCGGCGGGGCCGTTCTGCTGCCCGGGCATGGTTTGCCACGCCAACAGCACCTGCACCAGCGGGTGATGAGCGAGGCTTCTGGTGGGCTTGAGCCGCTCGACGAGCATCTCGAAGGGCACGTCCTGGTGCTCGTACGCAGCCAGGCTGCGCGCACGGACTTGCGCCAAGAGTTCGGAGACACTCGGATCACCACCCAAGTCAGCCCTCAGGACCAGGGTGTTGACGAAGAAGCCAACCAGCTCATCGAGCACGGGGTCGCGCCGCCCGGCGATCGAAAAGCCGATGGCCACGTCACGGCTGGTGCTGACCTTCGACAACAAGGCCACCAGTGCGGCCTGGACCACCATGAAACTGGTCGCGTTGTGTTCACGGGCCACCCGAGCCACCCGTAGCTGAAGTTCCGGCGACCAGTCGACCAGCACTCGAGCGCCGCTGTAATCCGCAACCGCTGGATAAGGCCTGTCGGTGGGCAGCACCAGCCGGTCCGGCATCCCGGTCAGGGCTTGCTCCCAATAAGCGAGTTGCGCGGTGATGCGGCTCTGCGGATCGGCGAGATCGCCCAGCTGCGCACGCTGCCACAGCGTGAAGTCGACGTACTGCGCCGCCAACGGCGCCCAGTCGGGAGCCCGGCCTGCACATCGACTGGCGTAAGCCGATTTCAGATCCCTCAGCAGCGGGCCGATCGACACCCCGTCGGCCGCGATGTGGTGGACAGCGGCAACGAGCACGTGTTCTTCTTCGTCTACGCGCAGAAGCCGCGCCCTCACAGGGATCTCGGCGGCAAGGTCGAACGTGTGACGCGCAGTCTCACTGATCGCTTCGTGCAGCTGCTCCGGCGACCAGCCGGTGGCATCCACGATCTGCCACCCGAGATCGGCCTGCTCAATTGGAACCACTAGCTGCTGCGGTACACCTGCGGCCGATGGGAAGATTGTGCGCAGACTTTCGTGGCGCCCCAGTACATCGGCCAGCGCTGCACCCAAGGCAGCGGCATCGAGCTTGCCGAACAGACGCAACGAATGCGCCATGTTGTAGACCGGCGACGGCCCTTGCAGCTGGTCCAGGAACCACAACCGGCTCTGGGCGAACGAAAGCGGCACGACGTCGGGCCGTTCACCCGCCACCAGCGGTTCCAGCCCGCCCTCATCGGCTCCAATCTGCTGCGCCAACTCTGCCACCGTGGGCGCTTCGAACAGAGTGCGCACCGAGAGCTGGGCATCCATGCTGGCGTTGACAGCGGCGACCAAGCGCATTGCCGACAGCGAGTCCCCGCCCAGATCGAAGAACGAGTCGTCGACCCCGACGCGCTCCACTCCGAGCATCTGGGCGTAGATCCCGGCAAGGATCTCCTCTGTGAGGTTCGCCGGGGCACGGTAGCGATTGGTGTCGCTGAACTCGGGCGCCGGCAGGGCGCGGGTGTCGAGTTTGCCGTTGACGGTGAGCGGCAACGCGTCCAGCACTACGACCGCCGTGGGCACCATGTAGGGCGGCAACCGCTCGGCCAGCGTGGCCCGAAGCTCGGCCGAGTCGACCGAGCCGGTGACATAGCCCACGAGCCGCTTGTCGCCGGGGCGGTCGTCACGCGCGATCACCGCCGCCTGCACGACGCCTTCGAGCGCCGCCAGCGATGCCTGCACCTCGCCGAGCTCGATGCGGTAACCGCGGATCTTGACCTGCTCGTCGGCGCGGCCCAGATAGTCCAGCTGCCCGTCCGCGCGCCAGCTCACCAGGTCCCCGGTGCGATACATTCTTCGTCCTGGCGCTCCGGCGCCACCGAATGGGCACGCGACGAAGCGCGACGCCGTCAGCCCCGGCCGACGGACATAACCGGTCGCCACGCCGTCGCCGGCCACGTACAACTCTCCGACCACACCCTCGGGAACGGGACGCAGCCAGGTGTCCAATACGAACAGCGACGCTCCGGCCACGGGCGAGCCGATCGGCACGGCCTGCGCCCCCGGTGTGAGCGGCGCGCTGATCGCCACACACATCGTGGTCTCGGTGGGGCCGTAAGCGTTGACCATCCGGCGCCCGGGTGCCCACCGATCCACCACCTCGGCCGAGCAAGCCTCACCCACGACGACCAACGCCATCGAGTCCAATTTCTCAGGCGAGAGCACACTGACCGCAGACGGAGTCTCGGTCAGCACGCTGACCTGCTCTGCTGCCAACACCTCTTGGAAGTTCTCCGGCGAGCGCGTCACCTCTTCGGGTACCACCACCAGGCGGCCGCCGCGCATCAAAGCTCCGAAGATCTCCCACACCGAGACGTCGAAGGCCAGGGTGTGGCACTGCGCCCACACACCGATGGCCGGCAGGGCGGAATCCGGTGACGCCAACAGCTGGGTCACGTTGCGGTGGGTGACCGCAACGCCCTTGGGGGTGCCGGTGGTGCCGGACGTGTAGATCACGTAGGCGATGTCGTCGGGCGCCGGCGACCGCGGAGCGGTGTCGGGCTGGTCATCGACGGCGGGGTCGTCGACGTCGATGACCGTTACTGGGTGGCCGTCGAGTCGGTCGGCCAAACCGGCGGTGGTGACAACAGCCAGCGGCGCCGCATCAGAAATGATGAAGCCGATGCGGGCCTCGGGCAGCGAGGGGTCGATCGGCAGATACGCCGCACCGGTTTTGAGCACAGCCAGGATCGCGACCACTGCCTCCGCGGACCGGTTGAACAACACCGCGATGCACTGTCCTGGCCCCGCCCCTCGGCCCGCGAGTAGCTGCGCCAGCCGGTTGGCCGCCAGCTCGAGCTCCCGGTAGGTCGACGAACGCTCGCCGCATACCAACGCCACCGCATCGGGCGTCTGCGCCGCCCACCCCGCGAACAGTTCGACGATGGATAACCCCCGAGCGGGACCATGGGTCAGAACCGCCCGGTTACCGAACTCGTCAAGGCGAGCGTGCTCGTCGGAGCCGAGCACGTCCACCGAGGACAGCGGCCGCCGCGGGTCGGCGGTCATCGCCACCAGGAGCCGCTCCAGCCGGTCGATGAGAGCCTGAACAGCTTGCGGGCCAAAGACATCGGTGTCGTATTCGACGCGAAGACCGATCTCGTCGCCCGGAATGGCCTGCACAGTCAGCGGATAGTGGTTGTACTCGCGGCTCGCGAATTCGGGGATCGCCAACTCGTGGTCGGCTTCCAGGGCGGCGGTGTCGACGGGATAGTTCTCGTAGACGAACATGGTGTCGAACAACTGGTCGTGACCGGTGACCCGGTGAATCTCGTTGAGCGCGAGATGCTGGTGTTCAAGCGTGCGGTTGTACGCGTCCTGCAGCTGTTCGAGCAGATCCGCCGTGGTGGTCGTCGACGTGATGTCGGCGCGGACCGGCACCGTGTTGATCAGCAGGCCCACCATCGATTCGGCGCCGACCACGTCATCCGGGCGTCCAGAGACCGCGGTGCCGAACGCGACGTCATGCTGACCGGTCAACGAGCTCAGCAGTTGTGCGAACCCGCCCTGCAGCACAGTGCTGACCGTGGTGTGCAGCGCGCGCGCCAAGTCACCGACGGCGCGCGTCGTGTCGGCTGACACCCGGAACGACGCGACGCTTCGCTCGCCGCGCACCAACTGATCTGGCGGACCCACCATGGTGGGGGTCTCGAAGCCGGCGAACACCTCACCCCAGGCCGCCCGGGCGGCGTTGTAGTCGCGACGGTTGAGCCAGCTGATGAAGTTGCGGTATGGCGCCGCCGCGGGTAACGGCTGGCCGTAATAGCTGGCGAAGATCTCTCGCAGCAGGATGGGCAGCGACCAGCCGTCCACGACGATGTGGTGGAACGTCAGCACGAACCGGTACCGGTCATCGGCGGTGCGGAGCAGCGCCCCCTGGAAGGCCGGCTGGTGGGCGAGATCGCAGACCGCGGCGCGTTCGGCAGCGCAGACCGCCTGGACCTGTTCGGTGATTTCGGCGTCGGCTCCATTCAGCTCGACGTACCGCCACGGCAGCTGGGGATCAGCCGGAATGATCTGGACGGGCTCGTCGAACTGCGCGCAGAACCGCGCCGAGAGGTTCGGATGCCGGTTCGCCACCGTCTGCACCGCATCGTGCAGGCGGTGCCGATCGAGCCGACCGTCGATGGCGATCTCCAACTGCACGGCATAGACGTCGTCGATGGCCTCCGCAGCACGCGCTGAATGGAACAGCAGCCCCTGCTGCAAGGGGCTCAGCGGCAGGATGTCTGCGATCGCATGCTGGCTGTGCAGGTCGTCCAGCTGCTGCTGCGTTAGGCGGGCCGGTGCGATATCGGAGGGTGTCAGTCCGCCGCCGCCTGCACTGACGTGCGCGCAGATGCCGGACAGCGCCTCGAACCACAGTCGGCTCAGTCGGCTGACCTGGCCCTCATCGAGCGCCGAGGTTGCCCACGTCCAGTTGGCGTGCAACTGCGGGCCGGTCTCGGCGTCGACGGTGGCGGCGTTCAGCTCGAGCGTGTGCATCAACGGCATCGGGATGTCTGCGGCCGCGGCGGTCGCTGACAAGCCGTCCTGGCTCATCCGCCATGTTCCGCCGACAGTCTCCGCGCCCGGAGCGCCCATCCGGCCCAGATAGTTGAAGCCGATGGTGGGGTCGGGACCCGCCAGCTCGACGTCGGCGTTCAGATACCGCAATACGCCGTAGGTCAGCCCGTCCGGCACTGCGCGAAGCTGCTCTTTGGCGGCCTTGAGCGCCGCCCCCAGCGATGCCTCACCGGCGGTCACCTGCGCCCAGTCCAGACCGTTGACCGTCAGCGCCACCGGGTATTTGGTGGTGAACCACCCCACCGTTCGCGACAGGTCGACGTCGGCGGCGATCTCCTCCTGCCGACCATGCCCCTCCACGTCGATACCGATCGGGTCGCCGTCAGCGGCGAAGAACTCCGCCAGCGCCAGGCCGAACGCGATCAACAGGATGTCGTTCACGCCCGCGTGGAATGCCGACGGCACCTCCCCCAGCAGCATGCGCGTGGTCGGCTCGTCCAGCGACAACGAAATGCGCCCCGCAGTCGCGAACGTATCGATCGCCGGCTGCACGGCCGGTAGCACCGCAGGGGCGGCCGCCACCTGACGCCATGTCTGCGCCTGCTGCACCACGTCCGGGTCTTGCGCGTACTCCGCCAGCAGGGAGGCCCACCGGGCGAACGGTGTCCCCCCGGCGGGCAACTGCACCGGCTTGCCGCCGCGACGCTGTGACCAAGCGATGTTGAGGTCTTCCAGCAGGACTCGCCAGGACACGCCATCGACGGCCAGGTGGTGTGCGACCAGCACCAGCTGAGAAGTGGACGTTACCCACAAGGCCCTGAGCATGACGCCCGCGGCCGGGTCCAATTGTGAGCGCGCTGCGACCAGAGCTTCTTCAGACAACGAGTCCACGGTGCGCAGGCATGCGGCGGCGTCGACCGACCCCGCCTCCGGCACGTTCAGTGACCAGTTGCCGGCTCCATCGTCGTCGACGCGCAGCCGCAGCATGGAGTGCCGGTCCAATAGCGCCTGCAACAGCGCCACCACGTCGGCCTCGGTCACCTCGGCCGGGGCTTGGGCCACCACCGTCTGGTTGAACTGATCGACCGGACCGTCGACGCCGGCCAGCCAGTGGATGATGGGCGTCGCAGGAATCTGGCCCAAGCCCTCGTCGACGACCTCGACGTCGCCGGTCGTCGCGCGCGCCACCCTGGCCAGTCGGGCCACGGTCTGTTCGACGAAGATGTCACGCGGTCGGCACTTCAACCCCGCTGCGCGTGCTCGGGCTGCGACCTGCATCGACAGGATGCTGTCTCCGCCCAGTTCGAAAAAGGACTCGTCGATCCCGACCCGCTCGACTCCGAGTATTTCGGCATAGATGTCGGCCAAGACTTCCTCGACCGCGTCGGTGGGCGCACGGTAAGTGTCGCTGCCCTGGTATTCCGGTGCGGGCAGGGCGCGTTTGTCGAGTTTGCCGTTGACCGTCAAGGGCAGCGACTCGAGCACCACCACCGCCGTCGGCACCATGTAGGCCGGCAGACGTTGGGCAAGGGCGTTGCGAAGCTCGGCCGAATCGGCCGTCCCGGTGACATAACCGACCAGACGTTTGTCACCGGGCCGGTCCTCGCGCACGATGACCGCTGCCTGCGCCACACCGGCCAACGCGGCCAGGGCCGCCTGGATCTCCCCGAGCTCGATGCGATACCCGCGGATCTTGACCTGCTCGTCGATGCGGCCCAGGTATTCCAGCTGCCCGTCGGCGCCCCAGCGCACGAGATCCCCGGTGCGATACATGCGTTGGCCGGGCGCGCCGGAACCGACGAACGGGCAAGCCACGAACCGCGACGCGGTCAGACCCGCCCGGCGCACGTACCCGCACGCCACGCCGCGACCGGCCACATACAACTCCCCGACCTCGCCGCGCGGCACCGGCCGCAACCAGCCGTCGAGCACGAACAGCGCAGCACCCGGCACCGGCAGGCCGATCGGCACCACGCCCGACCCCGCACGGAGCGGCGCGCTGATCGTGGCGTAAACGGTGGTCTCGGTTGGGCCGTACCCGTTGATCATCACCCGATCGGGCGCCCACTGGTCCACCACCGCCGGGGGACAGGCCTCCCCGGCCGCCATCAGCGCGACAGACTCCAACCCCTGCGGTGACAGCGCCGCCACCGCGGAGGGGGTCTGACTCAGGACACTGACCCGCTCGGTCACCAGCAGCGAGTGAAAATCTTCCGGCGAGCGGGCCACGTCCTCGGGCACCACCACGAGCCGACCGCCGTGGAGCAACGCTCCCCAGATCTCCCACACCGAGAAGTCGAAGACCAGGGACGAAGTCTGTGTCCAGACCTGCTCGGGCGCCATCTGCACCCCTACGTCCATTCCGTCGAAAAGCCGGGTGACGTTGGAGTGGGTGACGGCCACGCCCTTCGGCGTGCCGGTGGTGCCGGACGTGTAGATGATGTGGGCGAGGTCGTCGGCAGCGGGCGCCGGCAGTGCGGTGCCAGGACAGGTTTTGACGCCAGGATCGTCGACGTCGACGACGGGCAACGCGTGTGCGGTCAGGCGGTCGGCGAATTCGGCGGTGGTCACACCGGCGATCGGTGCGGCATCGGAGATCATGAACCCGATCCGGGCCGCAGGCAGTTTCGGGTCGATCGGCAGATAAGCCGCCCCGGCCTTGAGTACCGCCAGAATGGCCACGATCGCATCAAGCGACCGGTTGAAGAGCAACGCCACGCACTGTCCCGGAGCGGCTCCGTGAGCGGCCAGCAGATGCGCCAACCGGTTTGATGCCTCGTCCAACTCCCGGTAGGTCATCGAGCGGCCCTGACAAGTCAGCGCCACCGCGTCCGGCGCCGTGACCACTTGAGCGGCGAACAGCGCCGGGATCGAGGCCGTGGTCGCGGACTGAGTCAACACCGCGGTGTGACCAATCTGTCCCAGCCGGGCGTGCTCTTGGGCATCGAGCAAGTCGATCGTCGACAACCGCCGCGTCGGGTCGGCGGTCATCGCCGCCAGCACGCGGCCGAACCGCTCGATCAGCGTCTGGATTCGTTCGTCGTCGAATACGTCAGCGGCGAATTCGACCCGAAGAGCGAGCTCGTCGCCCGGGACGGCTTGCAGCGTCAGGGAGTAGTGGTTGTACTCCCGGGTGTTGAACTCGGTGATCGCCAACCCGTTGTCGCCGGCCAACGCGGCCGTGTCGACCGGGTAATTCTCGTAGACCAGAAGAGTGTCGAAGAGTTTGTCGTGACCGGCGATTCGGTGCATCTCGTTGAGCGCCAAGTGCTGGTGCTCGAGCGTGCGGTTATTGGTGCTCTGCAGCTGGTCGAGCAGCTCGACTGTGGTGGTGGTCGACGTGACGTTCACCCGAACCGGGACGGTGTTGATCAACAACCCCACCATCGATTCCGCGCCGAGCACGTCAGCCGGCCGACCCGAAACCGCCGTCCCGAAGGCCACGTCATGCTGACCGGTCAGCGAGCCCAGGAGCAACGCCCAAGCGCCCTGGAGCACGACGTTGACCGTGGTGTGCCGCGAGCGTGCCAGCTCGGTCAGGGCCTGTGTCGTCGCCTGCGACAGCCGGTGCTCGTACACACCGCGACTGCGAAGCTCCAACCCATCCGGAGAACCCACCAATGTCGGGGTCTCGAAACCGGTCAACACATCACGCCAGGCTGCGAGGGCTGCCTCGCGGTCCCGCTCGGCCAGCCAGGTGACGAATCTGCGATACGGCGTGGCCGGGGGCAGGCGCCACCCGTAGTAGCTCGCGAAGATCTCGCGCAGCAGGATCGGCATCGACCAGCCATCGAGCACGATGTGATGATTGGTGAGCACGAACCGGTGCTGATCGGGTGCGGTGCGAATCAATGCCACCCGGAATACCGGGTCGTCGGCGAGGTGACGGATCGCAGCGCGTTCGCTCGCACAGATTGCTTCGATCTCCACATCCAGGTCTGTGTCGCTGTCCCGAAGGTCGATGTAGCGCCAAGGCACCTCGGGGTCGGCCGGGATGATCTGCACCGGCTGGCCGAATTGTTCTGAGAAGCGGGCCAACACATTCGGGTGCCGGTCCGCGACCTTATTCACGGCATTACGCAGCCGGTCCTCGTCGAGAGCACCGCGCACGGTGATGTCGAACTGCACGGCATACAAGTCGTCGCCCAGGTCCGGCGCTGCGCCGGCATGGAAGAGTAAACCGTGCTGTAGAGGGGTAAGCGGCAGTATGTCAGCGATTTGCATATTGCCGCTGAAGCTCCTCGATCTGTTGTTGGCTGAGGTTGACGGCGATATCGGAGGGGGTCAACCCGCCTCCGCCGCCCATGACATGTTTGCAGATTCCGTCCAGAGCCTCAAACCACAAGCTACTCAACCGAATAACGTCCGCCTCGCCCAACGCTGAGGGAGCCCACGTCCAGTTGGCGTGCAGCTGAGGGCCGCTGTCGGTGTCTACGGTTGCCGCGTTGAGCTCCACGGTGTGCAGCAGTGGCATCGGGATGTCCGAAGCGATACCGGTCAGCGACATGCCGTCGTGGCTCATCCGCCAGAGGTCGTCGGAGGTTTCGGCGGCCGCCGCGCCGAGGCGACCGAGGTAGTTGAAGCCGATAGCCGGGTCGGAATCGGGCAACTCGGCGTCGGGATTCAAATAACGCAGGAGACCGTAGGACAGACCGTCCGGCAGCTCGCGCAGTTGCTCCTTGGCATCTTTGACCAGCGCCCCCAGCGACGGGCCTCCGGCGCTCACCCGTGACCAGTCCTGTCCACCGACGCTCAACGCCACCGGGTACTTGGTGGTGAACCAGCCCACCGTCCGGGACAGGTCCGCCTCTTCGGTCAGATCCCCGTCGCGCCCGTGGCCTTCGACGTCGATGCTGACCGGCGCGAGACCGGTTCCCAGAAACTCCGCGACCGCAAGCCCGAACCCGATCAACAGAACTTCGTGGACTCCGGCGTGGAACGCCGTCGGAACCTCACCCAGCAGCATCCGGGTCGTCTCGACGTCCAACACCGCCGACAAGCGGCCGGCTGTGGCGAACGTGTCCACCGCCGGCTGCACCGCGGGCAAGCGCGACGGGACTGCGGCCACCTGCCGCCATGCGGCGGTCTTCGCGACCACCTCCGCATCCTTGGCGTGCTCGGCCAGCATCGATGCCCATCGGGCGAACGACGTCCCGCCCACCGGTAGATCGATCGGCTGCCCGGCGCGATGTTGCCGCCAGGCGATGTTGAGGTCCTCCAACAGAATCCGCCATGAGACGCCGTCGACGACGAGGTGGTGGACAACCAGCGCGAGCTGGCCGGTCGAGGCCACCCACAGCGCACCGAACATCGCCCCGCTGACGGGACTCAACCGTGACCGCACCTTGACCAGCGCCTCGTCCGATAGCGCTTCGACGGTGTGCAGGCACTCGCGGGCGTCCACCGACCCGGCTTCCGGCACAAGCAACGACCATCCGTCGGCAGTCTCGGCGACGCGCAGGCGCAACATGGCGTGCCGATCGGACAACGCCTGCAACAACGCCACCACATCGGCTTCACCGACCCCGGCGGGAGCCTGCAGCAGCACAGTCTGATTGAACTGGTCAGTCGGCCCGTTCACGCTCTCGAGCCAGCTGATGATGGGGGTGGCCGTCACCGGTCCGATGCCGTCGTCGATCTCTTGGGTCTCGCCGTCCGAGATCGTGGCCACCTGCGCCAGCCGAGCCACCGTCTGCTCGACGAAGATGTCGCGGGGCCGACACACCACACCGGCCGCTCGAGCGCGTGCCACCACCTGCATGGACAGGATGCTGTCGCCGCCCAACTCGAAAAACGACTCGTCGACGCCGACCTGCTCCAGCCCCAGCACCTGGGCGAAGATGTCCGCAAGAACCTCCTCGGTGGCACTGGCGGGGGCGCGGTAGCGGTCCACATCGGTGTACTCGGGCGCCGGTAGCGCGCGTTTGTCGAGCTTGCCGTTGGACGTGATCGGCAACGTGTCCAGCGCCACCACCGCCGCCGGCACCATGTACGCGGGCAACTGCTCACCGAGCTTCGCCCGAATCCCGCTCACCTCGGCGGAGCCGGTGATGTAGCCGACCAGGCGTTTGTCGCCGGGGCGGTCCTCACGCACGAGCACCGCCGCTTGATCAACCCCTTGGAGGGCGGCCAGCGCGGCCTGCACCTCGCCGAGCTCGATGCGGTATCCGCGGATCTTGACCTGCTCGTCGGCGCGGCCCACGTACCGAAGCTGCCCGTCAGCGCCCCACGACGCCAGGTCCCCGGTGCGATACATACGCGCCCCGGGCGCCCCGAGCGGGCACGCCACAAACCGCGAGCCGGTCAGCCCGGCCCGGCCGACGTAGCCCTCGGCGACACCGGCGCCGGCCACGTACAACTCGCCGACCACCCCGACGGGCGTCGGGCGCAACCACGCGTCCAACACGAAGAAGCCCAAGTGCGCCAACGGAACCCCGATCGGGCTGACCGTGACCTGGGTGTCGGCGGGGACGATCTCGCGCACCGAGGCGTGCACCGTCGTCTCGGTGATGCCGTACATGTTCAGCAGCCGCGGCGACGCCGGATGCCGATCGAACCAGCCACCCAGGCGCGACGGTTCGAGCGCCTCCCCGCCGAAGACCACCGTCTCCAGCGTCAGCTGATCACCCAGCTCTGGCGCCAGCCCGTCAGCGGCCTGCAGGGCATAGAACGCCGACGGGGTCTGGCTGAGGACGCTGACTTGCTCGCTGACCAACAACGCACGTAGCTCCTCGGGGGAACGCACCACCGCATCGGGCACCATCACCAGCCGGCCGCCGCTCAGCAGCGCCCCGAAGATCTCCCACACCGAGAAGTCGAAGGCCAACGAATGGCACTGCGACCACACGCCTGCCGCCGGCACATTGTTGTTGAGCGTCTGCAGGAGCTGGATCACGTTGCGGTGCGCGACCGCAACGCCCTTCGGGGTGCCAGTGGTACCCGAGGTGTAGATCAGGTAAGCGATATCGCCGGGTACCGGTGAGGGCAGCGCGGTGCCCGGATAGCTGTTGACCGCCGGGTCGTTGACGTCGACGACCAAAAGATCGTCGCGCTCGGCCAGCCGCGAGCGACGGTCGGTGGTGGTCAGGACGACCGTCGGCGCCGCGTCCGCCAGGACGAACTCGATGCGCGCATCGGGATGCGCCGGGTCGATCGGCACGTACGCCGCCCCGGTCTTGAGGACCGCGAACATCGCCACGACCGCCGGGGTCGAGCGCTCCATCAGCAGCGCCACCCGTCCGCCAGCACTGACGCCGCGGGCGATCAGCAGGTTTGCCAACCGATTCGACGCTTCGTCGAGCTCGCGATAGGACAGTGACCGCCCGCCGCTGCTGACCGCCACCGCTTCCGGGCTGCGGACGACTTGCGCCGCGAAGGCCTCCGGGATGGACCCCGGCGGCGTAGGGACGGGCCGGGTCAACACGGCCCTGTTGCCCCAGTCCTGCAGCCGGGCATGCTCATGCTCGTCGACGACATCGATCGACGACATCCGGCGGGACGGATCAGCGCACAGCGCGACCACTACCCGCTGCAGCCGCTCGACCAGCGCTTCAACGCTCGCGGCGTCGAACACGTCAGTGCGGAACTCAACATCCCCGGCGATACCGACGGGCTCCCCGGCCTCGTTCCACCGCTCTGCCAACGAGAACGTCAGATCCACGCGGGCGGTGTCGGTGTCGGCGGGCAAGGGCGTGACTCCGACGTCACCCAACCGGAAATCGCCGGCTACGTTGTTCTGCCAGGCCAACAGCACCTGCACCAGTGGATGGTGGTTCAGGCTTCGAGTCGGATTGAGTCGCTCCACCAACGCTTCGAACGGCACGTCCTGATGTTCGAATGCCGCCAGGCTGCGCTGGCGCACTTGCTCGAGCACCTCGGCGACCGTCGGGTCGCCCGCAAGGTCGACCCGCAGTACCAGCGTGTTGACGAAGAAACCGACCAACTCTTCGAGTGCCCGGTCTCTCCGCCCAGCAATCGGGAAGCCCACTGCCACATCGGAACTCGCGCTCAGTTTGGCCAGCAGCACTGCCAGAGCGGCCTGCATCACCATGAAACTGGTTGCGCCATGCTCGCCGGCCAGCCTTGAAACCGCTTGCTGCACAGGCACCGGCCACTGCACCGCCACCTTGGCACCGCGGTAGTCCGCCACTGCCGGATACGGCCGATCAGTCGGCAGCTCCACTCGCTCAGGCAGATCTGCCAACGCGTCCCGCCAGTAGGCCAGCTGCGCAGCGATCCGGCTGTCGGGATCATCGAGATCACCCAACTGCGCGCGCTGCCACAGGGTGTAGTCGATGTACTGCACCGGCAGTTGCGCCCAGCTCGGAGCTCGATCCGCACAGCGGGCGGCGTAAGCCACACCCAGGTCACGCACCAACGGAGTGATCGACCAGCCGTCAGCGGCGATGTGGTGCACCACCGCAACCAGCACATGCTCGTGGTCACTGACACGGAAAGCCGTTGTGCGCAAGGGGATTTCGGTGGCCAAGTCAAAGGGTCGATGCGCTGCCGCCCCGATGGCCTCCTCCAGCCGGCGCTGCGGCCAGCCGGTAGCATCGACAACCTGCCAACCCACGTCCGCCCGCTCCGCAGGCACCACCAACTGCTCGGGAACACCGTCGGGCGCCGGGAACAGCGTGCGCAGGCTCTCGTGTCGGCCTACCACGTCACCCCAGGCAGTGCCTAGCGCTTGAGTGTTCAGCCGCCCATCCAATCGCAACGCCACCGCGAGGTTGTAGACCGCGGACGGGCCCTGCAGCTGCTCGATGAACCACAACCGGTTCTGCGCGAACGACAACGGCACCACCGCAGGGCGCTCCGCTGGCAGCAGCGGCGCCAGCCCTTCGGCTGCTCCGATGCGCGGTGCCAACCGGGCCACCGTGGGCGCCTCGAACAGGGTCCGTACGCCCAGATCGACGCCCAGGGTGGCGTTGACCGCGGTGACCACCCGCATGGCCGACAGCGAGTCACCGCCCAACTCGAAGAACGAGTCGTCGACCCCGACTCGCTCCGCACCCAGCACCTGAGCGTAGATACCGACCAGGATCTCCTCGAGGGCGTCGGCCGGCGCCCGGTAGCGGTCGCCGTCGGCGTATTCCGGTGCCGGCAGTGCGCGCTTGTCGAGCTTGCCGTTTCCGGTGAGCGGCAGGGCCTCCACGATCACCACCGCCGCGGGCACCATGTAAGCCGGCAGACGTTCGGAGAGGGTGTTACGCAAGTCGACGGAGTCTGCTGTGCCGGTGACGTAAGCCACCAGCCGCTTGTCACCCGGGCGGTCCTCGCGGACGATCACCGCCGACTGGTGCACCGCGTCGACGGTGCTCAGCACCGTCTGGATCTCGCCGAGCTCGATGCGGTAGCCGCGGATCTTGACCTGCTCATCGGCACGTCCCAGGTACTGCAGCTGCCCGTCGGCACCCCAGCGCACCAGGTCACCGGTGCGATACATCCGCGCGCCGACGCCAGCGAACGGGCAGGCGACGAACCGCGTCGCGGTCAGCCCGGCCCGGCGCACGTATCCGAAAGCGACACCTTGACCGGCCACGTACAACTCTCCGACCACGCCACGCGGAACCGGTCGCAACCAACTGTCCAACACGAAGAAGGCGAGATGGGCCAGCGGCGATCCGATCGGGCTCACGGCGTTCTCAGCGTCGATGTCGGCGATCTCGCGGAACGAGGCATGGACCGTGGTCTCGGTGATGCCGTACATGTTGATGAGCCGGGGCAGACCGGGGTGGTTGCGAAGCCACGACGTAAGGCGGTGCGGTTCAAGCGCTTCACCACCGAAGATCACCGTCTCCAGCTTGAGCTGTTGGCCGAGCTCGGGCGCCAACGAATCCGCGGTTTCCAAGGCATAGAACGCCGACGGGGTCTGGCTTAGGACATTCACTTCTTCCCTGACGAGCAAGGCGTGCAGGTCCTGCGGCGAAACGGCCACCGAATCGGGCACCACCACCAGCCGCCCGCCGTGCAGCAGCGCACCGAAGATCTCCCACACCGAGAAGTCGAAGGCCAAGGAGTGGCATTGCGTCCACACCTGGCCGGGCGACGTGTGCAGATCCGCGTCCAGCGAGTCCAGCAGCTCGGTCACGTTCACGTGTGGGACGGCCACGCCTTTGGGCACACCGGTCGTGCCCGAGGTGTAGATCAGATAGGCCACGTCGTGCGGGCTGGGTGCCGGCAGTGCGGTGCTGGGCTGGGCATGGACGGCGGGGTCACCGATGTCGACGACCAGCAAATCATGGCCGTCCAGGCGGTCGGCCAGGCGGGCGGAGGTGATCGCGACCACCGGAGCGGCGTCGGAGAGCATGAAGTGCATGCGCGTACCCGGTTGGCTCGGGTCGATCGCCAGGTAAGCCGCCCCGGTCTTCAGCACGGCGAGGATCGACACCACGGCCTCCGCGGACCGCTTCAACAGCAGGGCCACCCGTTCTCCGGGTCCCACCCCGTGACCGCGCAGCAGGTGCGCCATCCGGTTCGCGGCCGCATCGAGTTCGCGATACGTCCACGAACGGGCGCCGTAGGTGATGGCGATGGCCTCCGGAGCACGGGCCACCTGGGCAGCGAACAACGCCGGGATCGACCAGGTCGCGGACACCGGCAGGGTCAATGCTTCTTGGTTGCCCCACGTCTGCACATCAAGGTGTTCACGCTCGTCGAGCAGATCGATCGACGACACCCGGCGGGTCGGGTCAGCACACGACGCGACCACCACCCGCTGTAACCGCTCGACCAACGCTTCAACGCTCGCGGCGTCGAACACGTCAGTGCGGAACTCAACATCCCCGGCGATACCGACGGGCTGCCCGGCCGCGCTCCACCGTTCCGCCAACGAGAACGTCAGATCCACGCGTGCGGTGTGCGTGTCGGCCGGCATCGAGGCGACCTCTACATCGCCGAGTCTCAGTTCCCCGGCGGCGTTGTTCTGCCAGGCCAACAGGACCTGCACCAGCGGATGATGGTTCAGGCTGCGGCTGGGATTGAGCCGCTCGACGAGCACCTCGAACGGCACATCCTGGTGCTCGAATGCGGCCAGGCTTCGGTGCCGCACCTGCTCCAGCACCTCGGCGACCGTCGGGTCCCCGGCGAGATCGACACGCAGCACAAGCGTGTTGACGAAGAAACCGACCAACTCTTCGAGTGCCCGGTCTCTCCGCCCCGCAATCGGGAAGCCCACTGCCACATCGGAACTCGCGCTGAGCTTGGCTAGCAGCACCGCCAGCGCGGCCTGCATCACCATGAAGCTGGTCGCGCCATGCTCGCCGGCCAGCCTTGAAACCGCTTGCTGCACAGGCACCGGCCACTGCACCGCCACCTTGGCACCGCGGTAGTCCGCCACCGGGGGATACGGCCGATCAGTCGGCAGCTCCACTCGCTCAGGCAGATCTGCCAACGCGTCCTGCCAGTAGGCCAGCTGCGCAGCGATCCGGCTGTCGGGATCATTGAGATCACCCAACTGCGCGCGCTGCCACAACGCGTAATCGACATACTGCACCGGCAGCGGCGCCCAGTCCGGGGCTTGGCCCGCGCAGCGGGCGGCGTAGGCCGCACTCAAATCGCCCATCAACGGAGCGACCGACCAACCGTCAGCGGCGATATGGTGCACCACCGCCACCAACACATGCTTATCCTCGCTGAGCCGGAAAAGCGTTGCCCGCAAAGGGATCTCACCGGCCAATTCAAACGGCCTACGCGCCACTGCCCCGACGGCCTCATCCAACCGACCCATGGGCCACCCGGCCGCATCAACCACCTGCCAACCCACATCAGCGCGCTCAACAGGCACCACCGACTGCTGCGGAACCCCACCTGGGGCTGGAAACAACGTCCGCAAACTCTCGTGACGACCCACCACATCAACAACAGCCGCACCCAACGCCTCAGCGTTCAAGCACCCATCCAACCGCCACGCCACCGCCAAGTTGTCAACCGAGGAGGGGCCCTGCAACTGATCCAGGAACCACAACCGGTTCTGCGCAAACGACAACGGCACCACCGCAGGACGCGGACCGGCAACCAACGGCTCTAGCCCGTCTCCCTCGCCTATGCGAGACGCCAACTGGGCCACAGTGGGCGCCTCGAACACCGCACGTAAAGAAAGCCCGGAGTCCAGGCGCGTATTGACCGCGGCGACCGCCCGCATCGCCAGCAGCGAGTCGCCACCAAGCTCGAAGAACGACTCATCCACGCCGATCCGCTCGACACCCAACACCTCGGCGAAAATGCCAGCCAGAATCTCCTCGGCCGGCGTGCCCGGAGCACGATACCGATCGACATCGCTATATTCCGGCGCAGGCAAAGCGCGCTTGTCGAGCTTGCCGTTGACCGTCAACGGCAATGCATCGATCAATACCACCGCCGAAGGCACCATATAGCTGGGTAGTCGCTCGCCTAGGGCGGCACGAATAGTGGTGGGATCCACTGCGCCCTCAACCGACTCCGTGACATAGCCGACGAGGCGCTTGTCACCCGGACGGTCCTCGCGGACGATCACCGCTGTCTGGTCCACCCCCTCCAGCGCGCTGAGTGCGGCTTGTATTTCGCCGATCTCGATGCGATGCCCACGAATTTTGACTTGCTCATCAACGCGACCGACATAACGCAGCTGTCCATCTGCGCCCCACCACACCAGGTCTCCGGTGCGATACATCCGGTTACCGGGTCCGCCGAACGGACACGCGACAAACCGCGCGGCCGTCAGCCCAGCCCTTCGCACGTACCCGACCGCCAACTGCGGCCCGGCCACATACAGCTCTCCGACCACCCCGTGCGGTACCGGGCGTAACCAACTGTCCAACACAAGAAACGCCGCGCCCGCCACCGGTGCGCCGATCGGCACCACCCGTGAGCCCGCCTGCAGCGGCGCACTCAACGCCACCCACATCGTGGCCTCGGTCGGGCCGTACTCATTGATCATCACCCGGCCAGGGGCCCAGCGATCCACCACCTCGGGCGGACAAGCCTCGCCACCGACCAGTAATGTCACCGCATCCAGCCCCTGCGGCGACAACATCCCCACCGCCGACGGGGTCTGACACAACACGCTGACCTGCTCGTCAATCAAGAAGACGCGCAAAGCCTCCGGCGAAGTGGCGACCGACTCGGGCACCACCGCCAGCCGCCCCCCACGCAGCAAGGCGCCGTAGATCTCCCACCCCGAGATGTCGAAGCTATACGAGTGCCACTGCGACCACACCTGCCCCGCCGTGGCCCACTCATCATGCAAAGAGCCGATCAGCTGGGTGACGTTGGCGTGGGTGATCGCCACCCCCTTCGGTACACCGGTCGTGCCCGAGGTGTAAATCGTGTAGGCCACATCATCCGCGGCCGGCGCCGGTAAGGGTGAGACCGAATAGCCCTCGATCGACGGATCGGCGACGTCGATGACCACCAACGCGCTATCGGCCAACCGTTCGGCAAGCCCCGTGGTGGTCAGTGCCACCATGGGCGCCGCGTCCGCAATCATGAATTCGATGCGCGGCCACGGGTGTGCTGGATCGATCGGCAGGTACGCCGCCCCGCTCTTGAGCACTCCTAACATGGCCACGATCGCCTCAGCGCAACGCGAGAACATAAGCGCCACAGACTTGCCCGGGCCTACCCCCAGGTCAGCCAACAGGTTCGCCACTCGGTTCGATGCCGCATCCAGTTGGGCATAGGTCCACGAACGACCGGCATACGTCAGCGCAACCGCGTCTGGAACGGCAGCTACCTGCGCGGTGAACATTGACGGGATCGAGACGGCGTCTGGCGCCGGCGCGGTCAGCACGGCCCGGTTACCCCAACCGTCAACTCGGGCCTGTTCGCGCTCATCGAGCAAGTCAATTGACGGCAACCGCTGCTCTGGATCAGTAGACATCACCAGTAGAAGGCGACTCAACCGGTCCGCCAAGTCGGAGACATCAAGCTCCACGAGCGGATGGCCGGCGCCCAAAGAGCTCAGGTGGAGCTGATCGCCATCTTTGAAGAAGACCAGCGCGGCCTGGTCGCCGAACCCGGCATTGGTCAGTGTGCCTGTCGCCAGGGCGCCATCGAAGTGGCCCATATGCGCAGCGGGAATGATATTCACAACGACCCGATTGGACGCACGCCCAGCGTCGTTGAGGCGCGTTGCACTCTCGATCGTCTGCACCGGAAACCGCTGGTGTTGCAACGCTTCTTGGATTCGGGTGTCGACGTGTCGACAAAACCCCGCAACCGAAGAGTCGGCCGGAGTTTTCAACACAAGTGGCACAACGCCAGAAACCATCCCGGGAACAGCCTGTGATTCTGGACGCACACGCCTGCTGACAGGAAAATCAAGTACAACTTCCGAACGCTCAGCGTCGTACTCACTCACCAATAGCGCGCAGGCGGCAGTGATCACCGACGACCGACGTACGCCCAGGCGGCTCGACAAAGCGTCGATGCGTTCCACAATCTGCGGCTCCAGTGGAAGCGGTGGGGAGAACTCGTCTGCATCACTGGGGGTCACTGTGGCGTGCGCTAAGGGGAGAGTCAGCGGCCTTTCGGCAGGAAGATTGGTAGCCCAATAGGCACGATCATCGAGATAGTCCGTGGAGGTTTCGTATTCCAGCTCGCACTGAACCAGGTCTTGCAGGGAGCCGAAGAAAGCCGGGGGTATCTCGTCGCCAACGGCAAAGGCAGAGTAAACAGCTGCGATTCGATGCAGAATCAGAGTAAGGCCGATTCCGTCTACCGCGATATGGTGGCAGGCTGCGAACAAGTAGTTTTCGTCTATTCGGGTCTGCAACAGTGCGAACTTGAATAGTGGCCCAGAAAGAGGCATCGGCATGCGGCGGATACTCGATGCCAAGCGATGCGTTTCCTCGACGGGATCTTGCGAGCGCATCAAGTCATAGCGGCGTAGCTCAACCAACGGGTGATCAACCGGCTTCTGGAAAACTTGCCCAGCCATTTCGAAGAATTCGGCTCTAAGTGGTTCAGCCTCACCCACCACATGACAGATCGCCGATTCAAGGAGATCGGGATCTATGGAACCCTCGATCCGCAGGAGTCCGCCGAGATGTAGCGTCGCGTCGGCGCGGCCCGTTTCTTCCGCGAGCCACATCTCGAACTGTCTCGGCGTAACCGGATAGACCCGGTCATCGAGTTCCATTGGTTCCCCTCAATCGGCCAAGTACGTCAGGCGCTTTGCTCATCGGAGTCTGGCCCCCCGCCGAGCCTCTCGCGCAGACCTTTTGATTCGCGTGCGAAGTCCTGTCGGAAGCAGTCCAAGGCGCAGGGCGCTCGACTTTGCCGTGAACCGCTCATCAGCAGGTCGTGACACACCCAAAGACAAGGAACAGGCTGCAGCGCTCACCGCTGGTCGAAACGACAAACCACCGTTGGGGCAGTCGAACGGGTCGATGCTCACAGCTCTCCAGATTTACTTTTGCGAGTGGGACTGTTCCGAACCATACTAAGCCGAGCCAGATCTGTGATGCGATTCAGCAAAGTCTCTAGGTGTTATGCGCTTCACAGCTTAGCATCAGGAGCATCCGGGTCGCGAACCGCTATCGCCTGCGGTGATGGGCCAGTTCGGACCGCGTGCCGGCGGCTTGACGGGTCCCGACTTTCCTAGGCTCAGTGAACTCATCGGCTTCCGCGCGGTGACCGAATGAGATCCCCTAGAAGACTGCTCCCGCTATGGTTGCGCGACCGCAGTTCGACTCACGAAGCGAGTCCTGCAATCACCTGGAGGGGCGATGTGCAAACGAAGTCTTGAAACCGCTTGGTCAGAATCGACCCATTGTCAATGGTGCGTTTACGAATAGAGCAGTTAGCCGTTAGCCGCCCTACAGGCGCCATTCACGATGTCATTGCGAGCACCCGAGAATGTTGGGCACCCACTCTTCATGATCGAACCATGCTCTCCCAGGCGGCATTTGCGCACCCTCAGCTGTGGCCGCAGTTTGCTGAACTCCGATGGGCGGACGTGATCGGGAAAGCAGTGCAGAGTTTCCAACTGCGCTTCAACGCCGTATTGTTGACCGACGCCTGGCACTGGGTGTCTCCGATTTACCTTCACGTCGGCAATGTACCGAGCCGTTGACTCAGCGCTCCTGCTGCTTGATGGCGAATCGAACTGACGGGCCGTCGCGATGCAGCAAAATGCGATGTCCCTCGAAATAGTCGTCGACGGCCTTGCGAGCACCCTTCCAGTATCCGTAATCGTCGATGACCAACACTCCGCCGACTGGAATTCGCGGGTAGAGATGCTCGAGTTCGTGGCGCGTCGACTCGTATAGGTCGGTGTCGAGGCGCAATAGCGCTATCGTGTCGGGCGCGTGCGCGGGGATAGTGTCCTCAACAGGGCCAGCTACGAGGTGGATCCGCTCCGGGGGGTATCCGGTTGAGGTCAACAGAGCATAGACGTCATCGCGCGAAGGCTTGAAGTGGGTGAATTTCGGCATTATTCGCTCGTAAATTGTCTTGCCGAGACGGCCCGGGTTCATGGAACTCTGAACCGATGTGCCGTTGAAGAGCACGTCTTCGTCAGTGGGTTGGTACGGGAAACCGGACGGCCCCATGCCGGCCCACACGTCATACCCGTAGATGTCGCGGCCGACGATGCCACGTTGACGGAGGCGCAGCAGCATCGCCAGCAGACTTCCGCCGCGCCAGACTCCGCACTCGACGATCGCTCCCGGAATGTCGTGGTCGACAATGTAATCGACACTCGTGCACAAAGCGGCAACACGATCGCTGGAGGTCAGAGTGTACGGGTCGACTTCGCGGATGATGTTCTGCGTGGATTCATCCAGATCAACGAACTTGTGGCGCGAGTCCCACGCACGGATTCGGCGAACGATCCGCGACGTGACATAGTCCGCGACGACAGGCATCGTTGGCTTGCTCATCGAGTCTTCCTCCTCTGACGCAAAGGTTTCGAGACGCAATCATTGCGCACGGTGCTGGATGGGGTGTGGACGCCTACCCCATCACACCTCAACTTTGTTCACCGGTAGGCTGCCCGACACCATCAACCTTCCGGGTCCCTGCAGCCTCAGGCGCTTCACGCGCGTCAGCGTGGGGTGCCTTCGACAGCCCTTCACGCTCCAGAAGATCGGCTGCATTGGCAACGCTTTCGGCGGGATTGGTCATTCGAGCGGCGACCTCGCGGGCCCGGGTGACGATTCCCGGCGCCAGGATTGTCCGAAGGTCCTCAACCAGTGATTCGCGGCTGATGTCTGAAAAGGGCCGGGTTGTGCCGACTTTCAGGCGTTTCACCTGCGCGCCCCAACTCGCCTGCTCAGGCCAAGTCGAGAGAATCAACGTCGGGACCCCGGCACGCAAGCCCGCGGCCGTGGTCCCCGAGCCGCCATGGTGAACGACGGCACGACAGACCGGAAAAACCGCCGAATGATTCATCACGGAGACAACCTTGACGCTGTCGGACTGCATTTCCCTGAAGCCGCTCCAGCCAGAGCAAATAAGTGCCCGTTCACCCAACTCCGCGCATGCGTCCGTAATCATGGCGAAGACGTCGTCAGCGGACTCGACCAGGTCGACGGGGATGCTGCCGAAGCCGAAGTAAATCGGCGGGCTTCCCGCGGCGATCCACGAAGCAATATCCGCGTCGGCGTCAGTTGGCAACTGCATGGTCAACGTGCCGATAAACGGCCGTCTTGCGCCCCATTCGGCTGCCAATCCGGGAAACCAAACCTCGTCGTACGCCTGAATCTCCAGCGACCCGGTGATCCTGCGTGGGGCAGGCGCCGTCGCCTTGGGCAGACCGAGTTCGCCGCGTTGCTTGTCTTCGGCCTTTTTGTAAAGCACCCTCCACTGGACCCACTCACCGAACTTCGTCACCGCGCGCTCGAACACCCGCCCGTTAGCTCGCATAGGGACGAACTGGATCACCGCCAGCGGGATACCGTAGTACTCAGCGACGTTGGCCGCGACATCTTCCCCGAGAGGGCCGGTTAGCAGCAGGTCGGCGTCCTTGGCCAGCCCCATCAATGTGGAGTTCGCCTCTTCAAGGTATTGGCCCAACAGCGCACGATTCTCACGCCACAGTCTCCGCAGGTCCGCAACCTTCCAGGGACGGGACATTCGCGCCTGGAATTCACGATGGACGTCCTGCCACAAACGCGCGTTCGGCCCATACCCGACCGCCTCGAGGCCGACGGACTCGACAAAATCCACCATGTCAGGTGCCACCGCCAAACGCACCCGGTGTCCGCGGCGTAGCAACTCCTGGCCGACCGCAACGCAGGGCTCCACATCGCCACGACTTCCGTAGCTCGCCAGCACGAATTGCATCGATTGAGCCATCCATCCCGCCTTTGGTCGCGTGGACAGAGATTACCTCCGGGGTCGCCAGTGCGCCCGAGGGCTACATCTGAGCCACGCTCGACTCAGCTGCCTCCGGTACTTCCACCCATCGACACAAGCAGGGTCGATCTGGTCGCCTCATGCCGGCCGGACCATGTCCGGCCATTCCGCTTGGCTTAACGCTGCCCATCAAATTGGGGCCGCAGCGCGTCGGCGCGTTGCGTCTCAGCAACAACAGTGAAAGGCTCCGCACAAAAATGAGAGGGTAGGACGCGATGAAATTCCTGGTGGCCTGCTACGGGACGCGCGGCGATGTGGAGCCCTGCGCCGCAGTTGGCCGCGAGCTGCTGCACCGCGGGCACCAGGTGCACATGGCCGTCCCCCCCAACCTGGTTGGCTTCGTCGAGTCGGCGGGGCTCAGCGCGACCGCCCTCGGTCCGGATCCGCAGGAAATGCTCGACGCGCACTGGACCTTCTATAGAAGGTCTTTTCACGAGCCCTGGCGAATCCGCGAAGTGAGCAGATTGTCGCGCCAAGCATGGGAACCCAAAGCTCGGGCCTGGCCAGAGCTGAGTAGGACGCTGACGTCGCTGGCGAAAGACGCCGACCTGCTCTTCACCGGGCTGGTTTTCGAGGAGGTCGCCGGTAGCGTTGCGGAGTATTACGACATTCCCTTGGCCACCCTGCATTATTTTCCAATACGCCCCAACGGCAAACTGCTCACGTTCCTGCCGGCACGATTCCGCCGCTCGATAATGCTGGCGCACGAACGGATGATCTGGCGCGGGACCAAAGAGGTGGTAAACGCACAGCGCCGCGAACTGGGACTGCCCGAGGCGATGCTGCCCTACACGCAACAGATCACCGAGCGTGGATCGCTTGAGATACAGGCCTATGAGAAGGCATGCTTTCCCGGATTGGCAGAAGAGTGGGCGAATTTCGCCGGACAACGACCGTTCGTCGGAGCACTGACGATGAACCAGCCGACCGATACCGATCCAGAGGTTGCGTCTTGGATTGGTGCAGGCAAGCCGCCGATTTTCTTCGGATTCGGCAGTGTGCCGGTGGAATCCGCCGCTGACATACTCGCCATGATCACCGCGACCTGTACGCAACTGGGCGAGCGGGCGCTGATTTGCGCCGCTGGAATGGACCCTTCCCCCGTGGCGCACCTGGAGGACGTCAAGGTGGTCGGTGCGACCAATTACGCGGCCGCCTTCTCGGCATGCCGCGCGGTCGTCCACCACGGCGGCGCAGGCACGACGGCGTTGGCCCTGCGTGCCGGAATCCCGCAGTTGATTCTTTCCACAGACCTCGATCAGACTCTCTGGGGAGTTCGGGTCAAAGAACTGAAAGTCGGTTCAAAGCGGCGCTTTTCGACTATCACCTCGGATTCACTGCTAGCCGACCTACGCATCATCCTCGATAGACAGTACGTTTCACGCGCCCGCGAGATGGCGGCCCAGATGACCGATCCCGCCGAAGGCGTTGTGGTCGCTGCCGATCTCGTCGAGGACTTCGCTCGCCTGCGCTCGACGTGTTGATTGGCACGGGCCGCCGGAAGCGCGACGCCAGGGTTCGCCACACAACAGCTGGGCTCATCGGTACCCTCACACCATGAATTGGTGCGCATTCATGATGTCTGCATCGTCCCTTGCTGTGCCGTACCCCGTCTCAAGACGTACCCGATCTCAAGTGAACCATTCGGTTGGCACGGTTCAGAGCTGATGATGATGCAGGCCCCCAACTCGCGTGCCAGGACGTCGACTGCTGCTCTCGAACCGACAATCTCTGCGGGGCTGGACAATCGGCTCGCGCTCATAGACCACGGCTTGTTCACACAGCATCGTGGGATCGGCCGGAATCTAGTGATCCAGTGTGTGTGGGTTTACGAGCACGCCATCGACTTCGACCGCGTGAGAAGCTTTCATTCCAACCTGGGTAACGGACTTTTGGGACGGCGCATCGAGCGGTCGCCGCTACCATTCGGCTGGCACCGGTGGGTTTTGGATCGTGGGCCTTGGGCGTTCGATATCGAAGAGCGCCCCCGCCCCCGGGTTGCTCTCGGCGACTGGGTCGATGAACGATCGCAAATGACTATCGATCCCGAGAGCGGGCCGGGTTGGCATCTCGGAGTTCTGCCCCTGGAAGATGGCTCAACCGCGGTCAGCCTCGTGGTTTCTCACTACCTTATCGACGGTCTCGGGCTGGCCGCTGTGGTAGTTGATGCGCTCCTAGGGAACACGCGCGAACTTCCCTACCCATGTCCGCAATCACCTCGTCGACTACGCGCAGTGGCACGTGACGCCCGGCAAACGGTCCGGGACTCATCCGAGGTTGCCCGGGCGGTCCGTTTGGCGGCGAGACTTGCCCGCCAGCGCCGGCGCGAGACTGCCCAATCACCATCACTGCGGCCGGCGCCAACGCCCCTTCGTAGGGCCGCGGACGACGACACTCTCGTCGTGCCGGGCATCACGATGCGCATTGATCTCGCAGACTGGGATGCCCGTGCGGATGCGCTGGGCGGAACGAGTAACACCCTAACGGCGGGATTCGCCGCGAAGCTCGGTGAACACTTGGGGCGCCGCCGTGCCGTTGACGGAGCCGTGACGTTGCAACTCCCCATGAGCGACCGCGTCGAAGGCGATACGCGAGCCAATGCGATGTTGATTGGGCGCGTCAGCGTTGACCCGACCGGAGTGACTACGGATCTACGTGACATCCGCGCAGCGATCAGACAGGAGCTGAAAACTCTGCGGGAGAAGCACGACGAGTCCTTGCAACTAGCTTGGCTTCTCTCGTTCACGCCGAAGCGGGCGTTGAGACGGATGAACGAAGCGACGGTGGCCGACCCGGATCACCCGGTGTTCTGTTCTAATCTCGGCGACGTCGGTTCGGTTGTGAACCGCCTCGACGGTACTGACGCCGAGTACGCCACCGCGCGCGTGACTGCGCAACGCGAAACGCGGCAATGGCTCGAGCGAACCGGTGGCCAGCTGATTTTGCAGTCCTTGCGCATCCCGGGCAGCTTCATCATCAGTGTGGACGCGTACCAACCGGGTTTCGAGAACACGAAACCCGCTCTGCGCGAGTTGGCCGCGGGGACCCTCGCCGAGTTCGGATTGGCCGGCAGGATCGAGTAATGCCGTTCTAGTGTCCCGATGCAAGACCCGGCGCGGTAAATATCGGCTCAGCTACCGCGACTCTGGGGCCTCGATCTCGTCATCGCGATCCGGGTAGATGGTTTCTTGCTCCTACCCACCCCGGTGTTGGCACCGCTGAGCCCACCGCGGGCCCCGTCTTGTTCAATGGCAACTCACTGAAGCGAGGACTCCGCCGCCATCCGCGAGGATGGACTCGGAGAGGCAAGGCAGCGCAGGTGCCCGCTACCGCGGTGCAAGACCGTACTTGAGCGGACAACATTCTCGGGCGAGCGATCGAACGGCAGGTCGCGGTATCTGGTCAAGACCTCACCAGGTGGTCGCGTAACGGACCTATCGTTAACTCATCCTCGCGAAGCCGCCCGACCAGCGGCCTGAGCGCTGAGGCCGTCACTTTCCATGAACCAGGAGCCGCTGTGTAGTCACTGTCGTGCAGCAACACCGTGCTGCCACTACGCGCATCGTGCATCACATCGCGTACTACGTCTTCAGCGGTGGCCTCTGCACGCCAATCGCGTCCGCACGCGTCCCAGAGCACTGGGGTCAAACCAAGATTCCTGCCAGCCCAAAACGTCGCAGCCGTCGGGATCCCATACGGCGGCCGATACCACACGGGCCGCACCCCTGTGGCCGTCACGATTTCATCAATGGCCCTGACCAATCCGGCTCGTAGCTGACGAGGCGGCACCAGCAAGCTGTTGCGGTGATCCCACCCATGAAGAGCGATCTCATGGCCCTCCGCGACCAAGCGCCCTGCGATGTCGGGGCGTTTTGCCACCTGCTCCCCCAGTACGAAGAACGTTGCTTTTACTTCAAGCTGCGCGAGGATGTCCAGGATTTCTGGCGTGCCGTGCGGGTCGGGACCATCGTCGAAGGTCAGCGCGACATGACCCGACCGGCCTCGCCCGGCTAAGCGCGGCAGCCATTTGAGCACCTGCGGGAAGGCTGTCAAAGACGGCAGCGCATACCCCAACGCCGACGTCAGCGCCGCCACACCTGCCCACCGCAACGTCGTTGTCATCACCCTCCCATGGTCTGCTGGTGTCGTACTTCGCACAAGGAGCCCCAGCACGCGATCAACGCCGCAGGTCGCCGGACGGGTTTCCGCCGGTACGCCCGGTGCACGCCCACTTTTCAAGGAGATCGGCGGCGATGGCAACGCTATCGGCGGGCTTTGTCATACGGCTGGCGATTTCTTGAGCCTGGGCAACGTATTGCGGAGCGAGGATCTTTCGGAGGTCCGCGGCCAACGTTTCAGCGTTAGTAGCCGAGAACCGGCGCGCAGTGCCCACCCCCATTCGCTTGAGGTGCGCTCCGAATACCTGCCCATCGGTGTGCGACCAAAGGATCAGCGAGGGTACTCCGGCACGGAGGCTGGCGGCGAAGGTTCCCGCGCCACCGTGGTGTACTACCGCGCGGCAAGCCGGAAAGACGGACGGGTGAGAGACTGCGTTCACCACCTTGACTTCGGCCGAGGATGCAACTTGTTCGAAGTCATTGCAACCTGAGCAGACCAAGAGCCGCTCACCCAACTCCGCGCATGCGGCGGTGATCATGGCGATCGTGTCGTCGGGAGACTTGGTCGGCATGCTCCCAAATCCGAAATAGATCGGTGGCGTTCCTGCGGCAATCCATGATGCAACGTCTTCATCGTCGTCCGTTGACAGACCCATCGTCAGCGCCCCCACGAAGGGACGCTGATCCTGCCACCGCGCCCATTCCGCCGCTAGTCCCGGGTAGCAAATTGCGTCGAACGCCTGTATCTCCAAAGACCCCCGTTCCGCAATCCGCCGCGTTGCAGGAATTGTCGCCCGGGGCAATTCGAGTTCACTGCGCTGCCTAGCCTCGAGCTTCTTTATGCCGAGCCAGTTCATCCAGTCCAACACATGGAGCCCAGATCGGACGACCGGCGGGGGTAAGCAAGGGATCCACTGGCCGTTCGGCCTCAATGGAATGGGATGCAGCGTCGCGAACGGGATTCCGTGATACTCTGCGACGTTCGCAGCGACGTGCTCGTAAATATGGCCGCTCAACAGCAAGTCGGCTTCGTCGGCTAGCGATGCGAGTGTCCTGGTCAACTCCGGCCAATGCTTTTCTACCGTACTTATCGTTTCCCGCCACGACCTTGCTAATTCCCTGGTGAAGAGATTGCGTGGGAAACCCTTCCATAAGTTCTGGAAGAAATCTGATTGCAAGGTGGCTTGCGAATCGGATCCATAGGCGACCGCATTGAGCCCTGCCGATTCGCATAAGCCCACGAGGTTGGGCGGGACTGCCATTCGCAACTCATGGCCGCGCGACGCCAGTTCGCGTCCCAGCGCAGCGCACGGTTCGACGTCCCCGCGGGTGCCATAGCTTGCCAAAACAAAATGCACGATCGCTCCCCCTGTGCGGCCACCTCTCGATGGCTGCCGCGATGGGGGCCACTATACCCACTGCACCGTATTCCACAACCTGATGATCGCGCTGTCACCCGGAAAGCATTGTGGTGGTCGCGACACATTAGTTTCGACGCATTAGTTTCCCTTGCAATTACACCCGAGCGGCCACGCTCCCAACCGCTTAAGTGGGGGATCCCAAGAAATCGCGAATCCGCATGCGGCATCCTGCAGGAAATGCACATGGCGGTCGCCTGTTGCGCAGCCGCGAGCGACACGCGGCATTTGTTCATCATCTGCTGCTACTTCGAAGGCGTCTCGGAGTTCTTGATCCCCTGCCCGCTGGTGTTCGAACGCCGGAGATTTTTCGTGTTTGACCTGGGCCCTCAGCAGCCGCAGGCCTTCGATCGGAGTGTGTCACCTGTAGGCGACGTTGTCGCGAGGGTACTCGTCAAGCCCGGACATCGTGAATGATCGCCCCAGCTGCGACAACAGCGCCCGCGATAGTCCCCGATAACCACGTGAGCACCCGAAACGCGATGCCAGGCAGAATCCGGCTTCAGGCGCTGGCGGGCGTAGCGCGCCACGATAGAGGCCGCAGAAACGAATTGCCACAGTCCCTGCTCGACTGCAAGTGCCAGACTTGCCGAGGTAACGTTCGATTGCGTCATGCGTCGTAACATCCATCAACAAAGGGCCGATATCGATATGCCAGGATCTAGAACGTATAGTCAACAAGACTCGTTGAAGGGCGTCAGCTCGAAGAAGTTTCTATCATTCGTCCTTCGACACCCAATGCTTATTCGAGCAGCCGTGCCACCGTTATCGTATATGGTGGCACCTCCCTCAATTGATGAGGCAGCGTGGGATCGTCAATACTCCGAAGGCGATTGGGATTATCTTGCAACTTTAGCCGAAATGCCCCGTTACGCTATCATTGCCGGCTTCACGAAATTCTTGCAACCGCTTGAAAGTATATTGGATGTGGGTTGCGGAGGCGGTGAGCTCGTCGATTGGGTATACCGTGATGGTGTTCAACGGTACGTGGGTATCGATCTATCAAGAGTCGCAATTGAGAAAGCGCGTCGGGCGAGGCCGCAGGCCCAATTCGAAGTGGCCGACGCGAGTGCGTATGTCCCAAGCCAAAAGTTCGACGTCGTTATCTTCAACGAAGTGCTTTACTACTCTTCCACGCCTGTCGCAGTCTTGAAACACTATGAGCGCTTCCTCAACTCAAATGGCTCGTTCATAATATCGACATTCAGGAATCCCGCAGGCCTGAAAACGTGGCGTCACTCCAGAGCGCATGTGAAACTCGTTGATGAGGTTCGGTGTCGAGGGGCTAACGGATTGGAGTGGGATATTCGTCTATGCCGTCCTAGGTAATCTCTTGATGCCATAGGACTCTCTTCTATGGAATTCACGGCCCAACGGCGATCTGAGTCAAGTAGATCAATGGTCGGCAGCGGCGATAATGCTGTCAAGACGCACCTATTTACCCGCATGCGTCCGACTCACAGCAAAGCCAAGACCTGGTGAGACGAACTGACTCAATGGCCAGCGTCGGGAACCTACACATCGCCGGCGTCGATTGCTTTCTTGACCTCTTGTGCGTGCGCCACCTGCTCGGCGGTGTAACGAATACGCCACGCAATAGCGCCGACGAACAGGCAGAGCCCTGCTAACCAGAGCAGGCCGTAAGTGATACCTTGGTCCAGCGCATGCAATTGAGCGTCGCTCATAAACTCAACCGGACCGTCGATTCCACCCAGCGACAAAGTGCGCAAAGTGATCACAGCCTGGATTCCGGCTAGCACCACAGGTCCTCCGAGCGTCGACAGCATCAGCGCAATTGCGGATGTGGGCCCGATCCGGTCTTCCCCGACACTCGCTATTGCGGAGAGCATCAGGGGGAGGTTCGCCATTCCGATACCAATTGCGCCGACGATGAGTGGCACGACCAAATGCGGAAAATATGGGATGCCGGCGTGAAGTGTCAGGCTGCTCGCCAGTGCCGCACCCCCCACGAGAGAGCCACCGCCGATCGTCACTACCCGAGGGGAGAACCGCATCACCAGCTGCGACGAAGCCCACATTCCGAAGCTGACAGCAAAGACGAACGGGATAAATGCGACGCCCGCGTGCAGGGTGGTGTACCTCAGAATCTGCTGTACGTACAAGGCGACGAGTACCGTCAGGCTGAACAGCACCCCGCCGGCTAAGAAGATGGTCGCGAAGGTCGCCAATCGGTTCCGGTCGAAGAATAGGTCGAAGGGCACGATTGGGTTCTCTGCCCGCCGCTCAACCAGGACGAAGGCGACGGCGGCGCCAAGTGCAAGCGCCCACGAACCGATCGTCATCGCCGACAGCCAACCCGCCTGCGGCGCTACCGATAAGCCGAAGACCACCGCCACACAGATCAAGGTGGTCAGCAACGCACCCATGACGTCGAGCTTCATTCTTTTCGTCTGGGTCTCCCGCAGCGCCGTGCGTGCCAACCAAATCACCGCTACCCCGAGCGGCACGTTGGCTATGAAGATGATCCGCCATGACACATCGGTCAGGGCGCCGCCCACCGTCAGGGCGAACACCGCGCTGACCCCGTTCGTCGCCCCACAAATCGCAGTCGCAGCGTTGCGGCCGGGCCCCTTCGGGAACGTAGTCGCTATCAGCGCCAGACACGTCGGCGCGAGGATGCCTGCGGCGACGCCCTGCAGTAGTCGTCCCGAGAGGAGGCTGGCCGCGTTCCACGCAAGCCCGCACGTCGCTGAGGCGATGGTGAAAAGGGCGGTCGCGACGATAAAGGTGCGCTTTCGCCCGAAGGTGTCGCCGAGGCGGCCGCCGAGCAACATCAACCCCCCGAACGTCAGCACATAAGCGGTAATCACCCACCCTCGCGCGGCGTCGGAGAGGCCGAGCTCGCTCTGGATTTTCGGTAGAGCGAAGATCGCGATGGTGCCGTCCATCGCGGCGAGCAGCCCCATGCCGCTGATAACCACGACCGCTGCGATGAAGCCGCGACGCGACATCGGAGTCTGAAGAAACCCGCTCGTATCGCTCTGCGTCGCCGACGCGGAGAACATGGGGCCGCGGTTTTCTACTGCCCTACCGTCCACGACGTCGCGCTGCCTCATTGCCGGCCGTCATAGCGAACTACGCTACAGCAATCATGGTGGGGATTCCTGGGCCTGCGAGGGGCTATCAGGTTCAGTGAAGCTCTCAGAGTCACTCTTAGCTCGTTGAAGTCGTCGGTTACGACCTCTTAGCCGGGTGCCAGCTGTTCGCTGTCTCCCACCGGAGCAATCCGCCTCCCTAATCGGATGTTGTGTGTTTGATTAAGATGAGTCGAATCGTTCGGCGGCCCGCGTTCGGGCTCGGGGTCACTAGGGGCACGCGTTGGCGTACACGGAGTTCACATCGCTATCAGGGGGCAGCGCCGGATCACTGATCTTGCATCGGAGCGTACGGATCCGAACTGCATGGGAAAAGAATGCTGGGTCACCCGATTGATCGGCCAGCGAATCGTCGCTCTGTGGCGGAGATATATCAGAATTCTTCATACCGATAAAGAAAGCGTTGGCGTCGCCGAGCGCTGGGTTCGCGCGGTTCCACTCGTTGTGCCATTCTTCGCGGTCGTCGTGTGGCTGTATCTGCGTGCCGCATTGAGGGGCCCGCTAATCGTTCACTGCACTACTGAAGATGGCATACGCCATCGTTGCGGCTTGCCCGATATTATCCAGATGTATCTTTATTTGTTCGGCACCTGGGAACCCGATATAGCAGCGTTCATGCGGCGCCGGTTGCAGCCGGGCGACACCTTCATCGACGTCGGCGCCAACATCGGATGCCTAAGCGCATTGGCCGCTAAGCTAGTTGGTCCCGGCGGTACCGTAGTGGCGATCGAGCCCTCCCCTCGAGCCATTGCCGCGCTCCGCGAGACAGTGTCGACGAACGCGTTGGCGAACGTACGCGTGGTGACCGCCGCGGTGTCAGACCACGATGACGAAATCCCGCTGTTCGCAGGGCCAAGCTACAACACTGGCCTTACATCAACTGTCGCTCACAAGGGGTTCCCGGAAGAGGGCCGAGTTCGAGCGGCACCGCTCGACGCACTCGTGGGCCGCGAGGAACTGGCGACTGCAATCCTGATCAAGATCGACGTGGAGGGCGGTGAGGACCGCGTGCTCGCCGGCATTTCGGCGTCCGTTGACGAGCTCGCCTCCGACGCAGAATTGATGGTTGAACTGTCACCAATTTGGTGGAGCGATCAGACGCTGACGCCAGATGATGTCTTGCGACCCTTCGTTGATCGCGGTTTCAACGTCTATCTGATGCCGAACGACTACCGGCCCTGGCGGTACCTGTGGCCGAGGGATGTCGACCGGCCAAAGCGCGTCCACGACCTGACAGTACTGGGCCGCAAATCGCACTTCGACATCGTGCTGTCACGACGCGATACCGATGCACTATGACCCGACTGTAGACGCATGCCAGCCTCCTTTGTGTATGCGGACGGTTGTGCGGGCATCGATCAGCCGATCCGTCCGAGCCGGACACCTTCTACGAGTTCCGGAGTACCCCTTGTGCTTTCGCATATTGCTTATCCGATTTCGATCTCATGCCGGGTGACATATCACGGCCTAGGGTCGAGAATCAGCCGCCAGCGACTCCGCTTGAATGGAAATGGATTGTGTTGCGCGCGAAGAACCTTGGCGTACCGAGGCATACTTCGAATTAAGGTCAACGCGTTGTCTTTCGAGGCAAAGCAGCCGAGTGTCTTGGGGATCGAGTTCAGCGGTGATGCTCGATATGAAAGGTAGCTGTCTGCCTAGACATCTACCCTACGCAAGACGCGTGACAGGCGGACTCCCAGCCGAGTCACAACGTGTCGGCGTCGCGCCGCGATAGCACGATATCGAGCCGAAATACGCGCTGCTCCAGTTCCGAGAGGTCGCGGAGCCTCTGCGGCGCGCGGACGTCCCTAGGCCACAGATAACGCCACGGCAAGTAGTCGTTCGGCAGCAAGTAGACGTGAAAGCCGAGTTCGAGGAAAGGTTGCAGCACGTCAATCGGCCGAAGTCCTGGATCGCTCCACCAGGTTGGTGACAGTTCAACCACCAGTTCAACGTCGTCGGCAAGGGCGTCGATGGACGCCAATATGCCGGCGAGCACGCGATCCTCGCCACCCTCCACGTCGATCTTGATCATGCGCGCGTTCGCCAGCTCTTCGCGGGTCAAGAGTGAACCGAGCGGTGCTGCCCGTACCTGGCCATGTTCGCGGAGCTTGGGGCGTGCGACCGTGGAGGTCTCGCCGAGGTTCCAGTTCGGCCCCAAGAACAGAGGAAGCTCGTGATCGCCATCCGATACCGCGGCGTCGACCATGCGCACGTTCGTGAGTTCGTTCCTCGTCACAGTCTCTTTCAGCCAGGGAATCACCACAGGGCACGGTTCGATTGCCACCACGGTGCCGCGCGGTCCAACCAATCCGGCGGTCAGTGCGGTCAAGCACCCGATATGAGCGCCGACGTCAATGAAAGTGTCACCCGGACGAAGCCGTCGGCGCAGAAATGCGGTGAGATCGGGCTCCCAGGCGGTACCGAACAGGTAAATGTAGATCTGAATACCGTCTTGAAGCCGGCACCGAATACGGATGCCATCTTCGGTGGTGGTGTCCACGGTCAGCGGCCCCCATAAAGCGGCACGAATCCACAATGGAAATGCCACTGCGAAGAACGGCAATATCATCAGCAGCGCTCGAACCCATCGACCAACAGCACCGACGTGTTCGCTGTCGGTATGGAGAAGTCGCATGTAGCGACGCCCCAGCGGCAGGATCAGTGCCTTGATCATTTCTGCAACCTAACCCGAGCGAGGTCGAACGGACGTAGTCGATACCGAGACCCTTGCGTCGCGGTCCCGCGCTTCCCGAAGCTCCGATTTCAGCGGACGGTCTGGAGTCCTGCGCTGCTTGCGACGTTCTGCACCACCTGACTGGCGGCGCCGCGAACGCCAGCAGCAACGCTTCCGAGCCATCGGGCCGTCTGGCGAGGGTGCTTCAGAAAATTGGCATAGCTGGACTGCCACCAGTAGTTGATCGACATGTTCTCGCCGACGCCCCACACGGCGTGCCACCAGAACAACGGTATATAGAGCATGTCGCCCGGCCCGAGCTCGACGACAGCGCGGTCGGCGTCGGCCCAATCGGGGAATTCAGACAAATCCGGGTCGGCCACGTTGACCCGGGAGAGGTTGTTGCCGATGTAACCGAAAGGGTAGGGATAGACGCGGGCAATCTCCTGAGGAGGGCAGAGCATCACTTGCTTCTTACCGCGGACCTGGGTGAGGAAGTTGTCGGCATAGTCGTAATGCAGTGACGTGAAATTGTTGCCCGGGCCGAACCAGAGGTTGACTGCCGCGAACTTGTCCTCGTTGACGAAAGCGGGAAATCGGACATCGGGCCAGAGTTCGGGCAGGGCCGTCTCGATGGGGAGTTGCACGGCGTAAAGCTCGCCGTCCGAGATGGCGCCGCTTGCAAGCAGGTCTATGTATTCCGCGAACTTCATCTCAGACGCACTCGCCATGGTCCCGCTTTTCGCGTCGGGGATGTGAGTGCCCGCAGTAGTGACCTTGGAGGGGCTTAGCGGGCGGGCACCGATCTTCTCCGTGAGGTAGTCGTTTGTCCACCGCTCCAGCGCCGGCCAGCCCTGCGTCGCTCCGGAGATGACAACCGGGCGCTGTGGGCCGATGAAATGCTCCTCCAGTTCATCGCGGCTGGGGCATTCCACCCTGGGCACCTCGAAGGTGTTACTGACGTCGAACAAGCGTTCCCTCCCTATGGAGCGGCGATCCTGCACCGCAATCGTGGCAAACTACCACACGCAATGCAGCCACTACGGTTCTCAGCGATCGTGCAGTGCCGGGTTGTCGGGCGGACCGTGCAAATCTTCTACGCCGGTCCTGTCGGCTCGATTCGTGCGGACGTTCACCCGTGGTGCCCACCAGTAAACCCTCGCTCGACCGAGCACGTCAACGGGGGGTGACCCCGTTGACAGATTGACGCGCGCGTGCTCACGAACTCAACGAAATGGTGACCGCAACGGTTCGGCCCGTCGATATTCGACCTGACCGGCAAAGCGCAGAAATGCAACATTCGCCGTAGTAGCCTGACGCGAACGGCCACTCGAGGTTGCCGGCATCCTGGCCTCGATCACAGTGACCGCTACCGGGGATTCACACACGGGCTTCGAGTGGGCCGTCGAGTGAGGGAGGGATCGACGTGGAATCCGAAGTCTTGACGTTGACGGACGCAAAAATTGTTCCGGGACCGCCGCTTCCGCTCATCATAGAGCCAACTAGAGATGGGCTGGACGTCGTGGCTTGGGCGGAAGCACAGCGTGCGCCGCTTCTTGAACTCCTACTTCGCCACGGGGGCATCGTCTTTCGAGGATTCACCGGAGCATCGGTCGAGGCTTTCCGCAAGTTCATCGCTGCTGTGTCGGGCGAGCCACTCCCCTACGTCGGCAGGACATCGCCTCGGCACGAGGTTGCCGACCGTGTCTACACGTCGACCGACTACCCTCCGCACACGCGGATTCCGCTCCATAACGAATCGTCGTACAGCAAGACCTGGCCGCTGCGCCTCTTCTTCCATTGCGTGATACCACCGGCCAGCGGAGGCGCCACCCCGATAGCCGACAGTCGTAACATCTACCGGCGGATCTCACCCGAACTTCGCCAAAGGCTGGAGGAGCGGGATTACCTGTACGTCCGCCACTTCACGCCGACACTCGGCGTCAGCTGGCAGGAAGCCTTCCAGACATCGGACCGCGCTGACGTCGAACGGTACTGCGCCGACAACGACATCGACCTCACGTGGGGCGCGGCCGACGAACTGACTACTCGGCAGCGCCGACCGGTGTCCGCAACACACCCCGAGACGGGCGAAAAGACGTGGTTCAACCACCTCACCTTTTTCCACGTCTCCACGCTGGATCCAATGGTTGCCGAGGCGTTGCTGTCGATGGGGAAAGAGAACCTGCCGAACAACACCTATTACGGCGACGGCGAGGAAATCGAGCCGGAGGCCTTGGATGAACTGCGCGCCGCCTACGACGCAGAAACGGTTTCGATACCGTGGAAGGAAGGCGACATCATGATGCTCGACAACATGCTCGTCGCCCACAGCCGGGACACGTACAAGCCGCCCCGCAAGATCGTGGTCGGCATGGCAGAACCTTGGTCCCAGAGATAGCGGTGACGTCTTCGGCTCCCGCTGGCAACCGCACCACCAGCTAACCCGGCAGATGCCCTAGGGCTTGGCGGCGTCGTTCGCCTTCTTCGCTTCCTGCGCCCGCGCCACTTGTTCCGCCGTGTAGCCCACGAACATCACCACCGTCGCCAACAGGACCACCACCACGGCTATCCCCAGCAAACCATCAGTGAAGCCGCGATCCAGTGCACTCAACTGGGCGTCATTCATGGACACCACCGGCCCGGTGACCCCACCGTAGTGCAGCGTGCGCAATGTGATGACGGCCTGGATGACAACCAGCACAAGTGGGCCTCCGATCATCCTCACCATCACGGCGACGGCAGAAGCGGGCCCTATCCGGTCCGAGCCCACACTGGCGATCAGCGAGAGCATGAGCGGGATTTCGAGCAGGCCCAAGCCGATCCCCCCGACTACGAGCGGTACCACCAGATTCGGAAAATACGGCACGTCGCGATTGAGCGTGGAGCCATACAGCATCGCACCCAACAGCAAGATGGCGCCCGCTATCACCACTATCCGCGGTGGGAACCACTTCACCACCTGCGACGATGCCCCCATACCGATTGCCTGTGCGAGGGCAAACGGAATGAAACTGATGCCTGCCTGCAGCGGGCTGTAGCCCATGACGTCCTGCACATACAGCGCGATGAGCACGGCCAGCGTAAAGCCCGTCCCGCCGGAGAGAAACATTGATGCGTAGGTCGCCAGCCGATTGCGATCGGAGAACAGGCTGAAAGGTACGACGGGAGTCTCGGCGTTGCGCTCGACCACGACGAACACCAGAAGAGCGGCAAGAGCCACCGCAAGGGAGCCGATGGTCAAGGCCGACAGCCACCCGTTTTCCGGTCCCATCGACAATCCGAAGACTGCCGCGGTGCATATCAGCGTGGCCAGTACCGCTCCTGCGACGTCAAGCTTCATCCGCTCCTTCTGCGTTTCCTGCAGCATCGCGCGGGCCACGAAAATCACAACCAGTCCAATGGGCACGTTGACCCAAAACACCAGTCGCCACGACATGTCGGTGAGCATTCCGCCCAACACCAAGCCCATTACCGAGCCGATTCCGATCATTGCGCCCAGCACCGCCGTCGCAGCATTGCGTACCGGCCCCTTGGGGAAGGTCGTCGCGACCAGGGCCATGCACGTCGGCGCAATGATCGCCGCCGCTGCGCCGTGCACCAGACGGGCGAGCACAAGGGCTCCGCCGTTCCAAGCGATCGCGCACATGGCTGAGGCGAGCGTGAACAGCGCAACCCCGATGATGAAGGTGCGCTTCCGGCCGATGGTGTCCCCGAGCCGACCACCGACCAACATCAGGCCGCCGAATGTGAGTACGTAAGCGGTGATGACCCAACTGCGCATACCGTCTGACAGGCCCAGTTCATTTTGAATCGTGAAGAGGGCGAGGATCACCACCGGGCCGTCCATTGACGCCATCAGTTGGGTGCCGCCGATCGCTAGGATGACGGCGACGAACCGTCGGGACCTCAGCAAAGCAGGGACGAATTTTTTCCCGCCGCTCCGCGTCGTTGGATCGATGGCGGTCGAGCCCAGATGTACTGCGCTCTCGTCATTTGAGTGCGTAGCTACCCGCTCTCCATCGTTGAGAGACGCCATAGTCGATCACCCTACAGCTAATCTGTGTGCCGCGGCAGACCGGTCAAGTGTGAGGGCCCTTGTGCCGGTTGACCATCGCTCGGGGGGCGCGGAGCATTCTCAGAACCGACAAGCGGTACAGCAAGGAATTCGAGTAGGCGCGGTCGGCGCCGATCGCCCATAGATCGCGCGAATTCTCGAATGCCGTCCGGAAGTCATGTTCGCTCGCCCGGAAAGCCTCGAAAACGCGGTCCAGCACAGCGCTGTCCCAGACCTCATCCCGGGCAGCCGCGCACATCGCGTCGTAGGCCGCAGACATCCAGTCTGCGCCGAAGCGCTCGGTCACCGGCCCGGTGTAACGCTGGCGCCGAAGACTTGGTGCGAGGAACTCGTCTATTGCCTCGTCGTCACCGGCCTTCAGTTCACAGCCGATGGCCGCCGATATCCGCGACACCTCCCGGCGCCAGTCTTCGAGGAGGTTGGCATAGTCGACGAACACTCGCGCTACGCCACGCGTGTTCCGCTCAGCCAAGAGGCAATTTTTCAGCCACAGGGCGCTTGCGAGCTCGGGTGTGGTCGGACCCGCTGCCGCTAGCGACGCGATCACCTCTTGCGGGTGGCGCAATGCAATCACCGCCGCAACGTCCAGATTCTGTGCACGGGCTGCTTCGAACCACAGATCACAGAGTGCGGTTATGTGTGTGTCTTTGATGACCACGAGCGGCCCATCCGGCAGTTCAGAGAGAAACGCACCGATCTTGGCCTTCCAGCCAGCCTTCTCGGCTGTGTCGAAGGCACCATCCTCTAGCAGCCGCAGCGACGGATCAAACCCCGCGCTGCCGTGTCGGCGCAAGATCGTCTCGTTGAGAACGAGTGTCGCGCGGGGCTCCCAATAGCCCCGCGGATTGTGATCATCAGCGGGCCTTACGTCGGCTGGGAGCGCACCTCCGCACAGCGACAGCACCCGCGCCAGCGCCGAGGTTCCCGACCGGCCTTGGCCCAACACGAAGAGAACTACCCGACGCGCCTTCATTTCTACAGGTGCCGGGTATTCCATCTTCAGATCTTCTTCCACCTTGGTCCCCCCATTGTCTTCAGCAACTTCCCGACGTCCCCGAATCTCGCCACCAACCGGTAGTTACCGGATGGACTCTTTCGCATATCGGCCTCCTTGGTGATTAGCTGCGTTCCGGTTCTCATACCTCTAGACAGAGTCGGGCCTAGAGCTCGGTGACGTTCGACAGCGACAGATCTTGACCGTCGATCCGGCGGATATCGGTTGGCGCTGCCGGTAAGCGCAGACTCGACAAGTGGTTGTAGCTTCGATCGAAGAAGTGCACATTGCCAGGGACATAGCGTCTGCCTAATCTGGTTGCGTATCCGGACTCTCCGACAACCACAACGTGCTTGTCCACCGAAAGTCCGCGCGTGAGCAGTTCGCCCACGTGGACCACCACACCGTGACGGTTGACGAGATTGCCCCCGCGTGAATCGCAAATCAGCCATTCACCGTCTTCGAGGAAAACAACGTTGTGACAGCCCGCACCGGGAACGGTGAATCTGTTTTTCACCTCGAAGTTTTCGTCCGTTTGCACCAACTCACTGAATTTGCCGTTCGCCAACCCGTTCTGCAACAGGAGATAGATGGACCCTTGTTCAGCGACGATGGAGTTGATATGGACGTACTTCCCCCCCGGGATTATGTAACGATCGGGTCCGGTTTTGTAGCTGGCGAATTCGTCGCCAAGGGGGTAGAACTCCTCCTCCAACTCGAAGTCCTCATTGAAGCGCAGGATTCTTTGGCAGAAAGTATCTATGACATGCAGTTTGTCGCCGATGAAATCCATCTGGTGACAATTGGTGTGCAGACCCTCGATGACAACCGATTCGCGACGAATTCGATTGTTCTCGACCTCCAACTTGATTACGCGGCCAAGCAGTTTGCCTCGTAGTTGTAACGGTTTGCCCCGCAGCTGTATGCGACTCAGAAGGATTCCGGTGTCGTAGATGTCATGCGCTTGGTAGCAGTAGATGGATCCGTTCTTGATGGTCACACCGAAGAACACCCCGCTCATGATCTTCATCCACTCCCGCCCGTTGACCGCGTACAGCCCTTCCCGGGACGCCACGATGTGGGTGTAGTCCGTGAGATCCCTGTTGCGCACCCGTATCGAACCCAGGCGATACACCAGGCGGTCGACGATCTTGAAGTTCAGAACGGTCTTGAAATCGGTGAACGTTGATGCCATTGCGTGCCGAATCATTCCACGGCGGGATTCCGGGAGCTCCTCTTGAAACTGACGAAAAATCACGACGTTTCCCTCGGGATCCTTTATCGAGAGAAGCCATCTTCCCCAGTAGCTGAACCACGGAAGGCGCTCGAATCCCAAATTCCTCGGCGGTTCCTCAAGTTGGATGTCGTGCCGCCTCAGTCGTTCTTTCAAGTCCTCCATGTCCTGGATTTGCAGGAGGAAGCGAGCCGTCCCCGGGTTGGCGGAACCGGGTCGAAAACTATTGACGTCGTGAATCACCAGCCCACGACCGATAGCGCCCGTGCTCAGGTAATAGGGACGCGGGTATCCGTAGACCTCCCGATGAAATCTGATGCCCAAAGTCCGACGATAAAAATCAACGAGCTTCTCCGGATCAGCCGAAACGAGTTCGACCGATACGAGCCCCTCAACAACGCTGTCCGTCACCTCGGTCCTCCTTCAGCGGGCGTCTTCTGCGGAGTTCGATGAATTGAGCCGTCGTGCAAGCCTTCAACCAGCACGGTCGATGCGAGCCGCGACTTCGATGTCTCGGTCAGTGGAGAGGACTCGACCGGATCGACATCGCGTTGGGGGCATGTTGCGACACCGGCGAGCATGCAAGATTGCTGAACGGAAGTCGTCTGAGAAGATCGCGCGTTCGTCTGCACGCAGCATTTGGCGTCCGACGCGGAACCCTGCCGACGATTTTCTTTGCTCCGGAGGGCCGGCATTTCCGAAATCGACAACTCAGGGAGCCAGCTCGCACAGTACGCTTTTGCTGGTCGTGTTTGCGGCCGGCTCAGATTGGGGGGCTCATGTGCGGAATCGCTTCTATTCTCGACGTCCAAGGTGATCCCCGTGTACTGCGTGAACGGGCCGTTACGATGGCTCGCCTGCTGCGCCATCGAGGTCCGGACTGGAGCGGGATCTACGCCGACGAGAATGCGGTCCTCGCCCACGAGCGGTTGTCGATCGTCGACGTGGAGCACGGTGCCCAGCCCTTGACGGATCAGGCCGTCGAGCTCGTGCTTGCAGTGAACGGCGAAATCTACAACCATCGAAGCCTGCGAGCTGAATTCCGCGATTACCCGTTCAAGACCGCGTCGGATTGTGAGTCGATCATCCCGCTCTACAAGCGGTACGGAACCGACTTCCTCAATCGCCTGAGCGGAATCTTCGCGTTCGTCCTCTACGACAAGCGAGCCGGCGATTTCCTCGTCGCCCGGGATCCCATTGGTGTCATCCCGCTCTACACCGGTCGGGACGAACATGGGAACCTGTATGTCGCCTCGGAGATGAAGGCGCTGATCCGATACTGCCGACACATCGAGGACTTTCCGCCCGGCCACTACCTGACACGCGGCCTCGACCAACCCCGGCGTTACTACGACCCCGATTGGCGCGACTTCTCGGCCGTATCCGGGCAGCCCCTCGACATCGCTGGTTTGCGAACGGGACTCGAAGCCGCCGTTCATCAGCAGTTGATGTCCGACGTTCCGTACGGCGTCTTGATCTCGGGGGGGCTCGACTCGTCCGTCATATCGGCGGTAACCGCTGGATTCGCCGAGAACCGAATCGAAGACGGCGACCGGACGCAGGCCTGGTGGCCTCGGTTGCATTCGTTCTGCATCGGCCTCGAAGGCTCTCCCGACCTCGCCGCCGCCCGAAAGGTCGCGACGGCGATCGGCACCGTGCACCATGAGTTCCAGTTCACGGTGCAAGAGGGCATTGATGCGCTCTGGGATGTGATCTACCACATCGAGACATACGACGTCACGAGCATCCGCGCTTCGACTCCGATGTATCTGATGATGCGACGGATCAAGGCGATGGGGATCAAGATGGTCCTGTCGGGCGAAGGCGCCGACGAGGTCTTCGGTGGATACCTCTACTTCCATAAGGCTCCCGGCGCCCGCGAATTCCATGAAGAAACCATCCGCAAACTCGATCTGCTTCACAAGTATGACTGCCTCCGAGCCAACAAAGCCGCCGCTGCGTGGGGGGTCGAGATCCGGGTGCCGTTCCTTGACCGCGAGTTCCTCGACATCGCAATGTCTTTCGATCCCAGCGAGAAGATGGTCGGCCAGGGCAGAATGGAGAAGTGGCCGTTGCGTAAAGCCTTCGAAGGACGTCTGCCCGATGAGATCCTCTGGCGACAGAAGGAACAGTTCTCCGACGGCGTGGGCTATCGGTGGATCGACTCGCTGAAGGCGACCGCAGAGGCTCAAGTGTCCGATAGCCAGATGCAAAGTGCGCGATACCGTTTCCCGGACAATCCCCCGGCAACCAAAGAGGCGTACATGTACCGGGAGATATTTGAATCGCACTTTCCCGGTCGCGCCGCAGCGGCCTGCGTTCCTGGAGGGCCAAGTATCGCGTGCAGCACTCCGGCCGCGATCGCTTGGGATATGAGCTTTGCGAAGAACGCTGACCCGTCGGGCCGTGCGGTGCTCGGCGTCCATCAGGTTGCGATTGCCAATGCGTAGGGACGGAGCGCAAAAACGGACTCTGCGAGCGGCGTCAGAGTACGACTGGATGACCCCGAGCCTTCTGTCCGCATGATCTGCGGTCTCAATCAACACCCCCTGGTCCCCCCCAACCATCAGGTCCGCGTGCTTGTCCTCACCGAGTGAGTCAATCGCCAAGCGAGGCTTGATGTTCGGCATGCCCGCCTATCGCCCACCTGTGGGGCGGTAGACGGCAACAGCCGAGTTTCGACGAGATGGGTCCGCGAAGGTCTTGCCACAAGGAACACGAGCCCTCGAATCTCCCACCGCGACACCTCAAGCTTCTAACGAGAGTTTGAGTTGTTCGACGTACATACGTATCGCTTCGTCGGATGTCATCTCGTCGTGCCCGCAATCGACCGAGTGCACAGTGAGGTCGCCGGAAACGTATGGCCGCCAATCTTGCGGGTTGTTCACAATCTCGCCCCGGGTTGCGGAGAACACGACCATGTCGCCATCGAACACGTCAGGTACATGCTCGCGTAGATACGAGAGATTGGTGTTGTGGTTATAGACCGCGAACTCGAAGATCGGTTTGGGCGGCAGGACGAATTCCACCACTTGCCCCTGCTGGCGAATCAGCTCTTCGGCCCGCCGGTATGTCAGCCGCTCGGACTCCTCGGAGACATCGATACCGCTCGACCGTAAGAAGAGGTTCAGCAGACGATCCTCGGCGGGATTCTCGTCTTCAACAGTTTCTCCAGGTCCATCGGCGCTGAGCACGGGGTCCAGCATGATGAGGTTGTTGACAGTGCCTCCTCGTCGGCGAAGCTCCACGGCGATTTCGTGCGCAACCGGACCTCCGAAAGACCATCCGAGGAGGTTGTAGGGACCTTCGGGATGGATAGCTTGGATCCGGTCGGCGTAGTTCTTCGCCATGTCTCGGATCGATCGAGGTGTTACCTCACCATCCTGTGGGATCTGGTTGATACCGATGATCGGACACTCGAGATACTCGCGCAGACCGCGGTACGCATAACTCTGCCCGTTACCTTCGTGAATGCAACACAGCGGGACGCCCGTTCCCTCCTTGAATATTTCGACGGGAACCAGTTCCACCCCGCTGTCGGCGCTTTCGAGTTGCTCGCTCAGGCTCCTGACGGAAGGGGCATGGAACAACGTGCGAACGGCGAGATGGGTGTCGAGCGCTCTGTTGATGGCGGCGACCACCCGCATGGCCGACAGCGAATCGCCGCCGAGTTCGAAGAAGGAGTCGTCGACGCTGACGCGGTCTAGGCCCAGGACTTGGGCGTAGATGCCGGCCAGGATTTCTTCGATGGCGTTGGCCGGGGCGCGGTAGTGATCGATGTCGGTGTATTCCGGTGCCGGCAGGGCCCGGGTATCGAGTTTGCCGTTGACCGTCAACGGCAACGCCGCCAACACCACCACCGCGGTCGGCACCATGTAGGTCGGCAACCGCTCAGCCAGTCGGGCGCGCGCATCGGCGGGATCAGCGCTGCCGGTGATGTAACCCACCAACCGTTTATCGCCGGGACGATCCTCACGAGCGATCACCACCGCCTGATCAACCCCATCAAGACCCTGCAACGCCGCCTGAACCTCACCAAGCTCAATGCGATACCCGCGGATCTTGACCTGCTCATCAGCACGACCCACATACACCAACTGGCCATCAGCACCCCACCGCACCAAATCCCCAGTGCGATACATCCGCTGCCCACCAGCGTGCGCCCCGCCAAACGGACACGCCACAAACCGCGACGCGCTCAACCCCGCCCGGCCCACATACCCATAGGCCAACCCCGCACCAGCGACATACAACTCACCAACCACCCCCACCGGCACCGGCCGCAACCACCCATCGAGCACCACAAACCCCAAATGAGCCAACGGCACCCCGATCGGACTGCCCGTGCCCTCAACATCGGCGGCCACGATCTCACGCAACGACGCATGCACCGTGGTCTCGGTGATGCCATACATATTCAACAACCGCGGCAACCCCGGATGATGACCCAACCACGGCCGAAGACGATGCGGCTCAAGAGCCTCCCCACCAAACACCACCGTCTCCAACTTGAGCTGATCCCCCAACTCCGGAGCCAACCCATCAGCAGCCTGCAACGCATAAAACGCCGACGGAGTCTGACTAAGCACACTGACCTGCTCAGCAACCAACAACGCATGCAACTCTTCAGGCGAACGCACCACCGCATCGGGCACCACCACCAACCGGCCCCCACCCAACAGCGCCCCAAAGATCTCCCACACCGAAAAATCAAACGCCAACGAATGACACTGCGACCACACCCCCGCACCCGGCACGTCAGCATCCAACGTCTCCAACAACCGAGTCACATTGCGATGGGCAACCGCAACCCCCTTCGGAGTCCCCGTCGTGCCCGAGGTGTAAATCAAATACGCCACATCATCAGGACCCGGACCCGCCAACGCCGAACACGGCTGCCCCGCCAACCCAGCATCCTCAACATCAATGACCACCACCGCATGGCCATCCAACCGCGACCGCAAACCCTGCGTACTGATCACCGCCACCGGAGCCGCATCAGCAAGCACAAAACCAATCCGCGCATCCGGATGCCCCGGATCCAACGGCACATACGCCGCCCCCGCCTTAAGCACCCCCAACATCGCCACCACCGCCTGCGCCGACCGCGGCAACAACAACCCCACCCGCGCACCAACACCCACACCCCGGCCAACCAACAAATGCGCCAACCGATTCGAAGCCTCATCCAGCTCCCGATACGTCAACGACCGCACCCCGTAACTGATCGCCACCGCATCCGCAGCACGAGCCACCTGCTCAGCAAACAACCCCGGAATCGACAACCCCGCCGACACACCCTGACCCAACACCACCCGATTGCCCACCTCAGCCAACCGAGCATGCTCACCACCATCAAGCACATCCACCGACGACAACCGCCCACCCGAATCAGCCGTCATCGCCACCAACACCCGCTCCAACCGACCAATCAACCCACCCACACTGCCCGCATCAAACACATCGGTTCGGTACTCCACCGCTCCCGAAATCCCCGCGGGCTCACCGTCTTTCGTCCACTGTTCGGCCAACGAGAAGGTAAGGTCCATGCGTGCGGTCTGGGTGTCGGCGGGCAGCGGCGACACCTGTACATCACCGAATGGCAGTTCGGCAGATGAATCGGTGACATGCCGTGCGAAGTTCTGCCAGGCGAGCATCACCTGTACCAACGGGTGGTGAGTCAACGATCGTGCCGGGTTGAGTCGCTCGACCAGAACCTCGAACGGCACATCTTGATGTTCATACGCCGCCAGGCTGCGTTGCCTCACCTGCCCCAACAACTCGGCAACCGTCGGGTCACCGGCGACATCGACCCGCAGTATCAGCGTGTTGACGAAGAATCCGACGAGACCATCGAGCGCGGGATCGCGCCGCCCGGCGATCGGAAAGCCGACCACCACATCATTGCTGGCGCTCAGCTTCGACAGCAGTACCGCCAGGGCGGCCTGCACGACCATGAAACTGGTCGCATTGTGCGCCCGGGCCACTTCACGCACCTTCTGCTGCAACTCGACCGGCCAGTGCAAAGTGACCCACGCTCCCCGGTAGTCCGCTACCGGCGGATACGGGCGATCGGTCGGCAGGTGCAATCGCTCGGGCATTCCGGCCAGCGCCTGTTCCCAGTAGGCAACCTGCGCGGCGATACGGCTTTCTGGGTCGTCGACATCGCCCAATTGCTCTCGCTGCCACAGCGTGTAGTCGACATACTGCACCGGCAGCGGCTCCCATTGCGGGGCCTGTCCGACGCATCGCGCAGCGTACGCAACCGCCAGATCACCGACGAGCGGTTCGATCGATACGCCGTCGGCGGCGATATGGTGCACGGCGGCCGCCAGAACGAACTCTTCGTCGGCCAGGCGGAAAAGCTTTGCCCGCAACGGAATCTCGGTCGCCAAGTCGAACGGGCGACGCACCTCGGTGCTGACGGCCTCAGCGAGGCGGGCCTCGGGCCATCCCGCGGCATCGACCACTTCCCAACTGAGGTCGACGTCGTCGACCGGCACGATGAGTTGCTGCGGCGTTCCCTCGGGTGCGACGAACAGTGTGCGCAGGCTCTCGTGGCGGCTAACCACATCGGCCAGGGCCTGACCCAAGGCCCGCAGGTCGAGCCGGCCACGAATGCCGAAGGCCACCGCGATGTTGTAGATCGCGGACGGACCCTGCAACTGGTCGATGAACCACAACCGCTGTTGGGCGAACGACAACGGCACGGCTGCGGGCCGCTCCATCGGCTGCAGCGGCTCCAGCCCGCCACCGTCCACACCGACCCGGGACGCCAATTGGGCGACGGTCGGCTCCTCGAAGAAGGTGGGAACCGCGAGACCCGCCGCCAGAGACTTGTTGGCCATCGCGATGACTCGCATTGCCAAGATACTGTCCCCACCCAGCTCGAAGAACGAGTCGTCGACGCCGACGCGTTCCACGCCGAGCACCTGGGCGAAGATGCCGGCCAAGATCTCTTCGGTCGGAGAGTCGGGCGCGCGATACCGATCGACATCGGCGTACTCCGGCGCCGGCAGGGCGCGCCTGTCGAGTTTGCCGTTGGCCGTCAACGGCAGAGCATCCATCAACACCACCGACGAGGGAACCATGTAGCCCGGCAGGCGTTCCCCCAACGCGTCGCGGAGTTCCGACGGATCCGCGGTTCCGGTCACGTACCCCACCAACCGCTTGTCGCCAGGCTGGTCCTCGCGCGCGATCACCGCCGCCTGTTCGATCCCGGGATAACTGGCCAACGCCGCCTGTACCTCACCGAGTTCGATTCGGTAACCGCGGATCTTGACCTGCTCGTCAGCGCGGCCCAGGTGCTCCAGCTGGCCGTCAGCGCCCCAACGCACCAGATCGCCGGTGCGATACATACGTTCCCCGACCCCGCCGAACGGGCACGCTACGAACCGCGAGGCGGTCAGGCCCGCCCGTCGCACATAACCGCACCCGAGACGGCCGGCGACATACAACTCGCCGACTATGCCCGCCGGCACCGGGCGTAACCACTGATCCAGAACAAAGAACGCGGCGCCGGGGACCGGAGTACCGATCGGCACCACATCCGACCCCTCGACCAGCGGGTCGCTGATCGCTGCGAACATCGACGTCTCCGTCGGGCCGCAGACATTGATCATCACCCGTCCGGGCGCCCACCGATCGGCCAGCTCGGTTGGGCACGGCTCGCCGCCCATGATCAGCAACTGCACCGACTCCAACCCGTGGGGCGGCAAAACTGCCAGAGCAGAAGGAGTTTGGCTGACCACGTTGACGTGTTCAGAGATCAACAGCGCATGGAAATCCTCGGCCGAACGAACCACCTCGTCGGGCACCACGACCAGCCGTGCCCCGTGCAGCAACGCCCCGAAAATCTCCTGGACCGAGACGTCGAAGCCCAGGGAGTGCCACTGCGACCAAACGCCGGTCACCGGCAGATGATCAGGCAATGCCCCCAACATCTGAGTGACCGCGTGATGTGCAACCGCAACTCCCTTGGGCACACCGGTCGTACCCGACGTGTAGATGATGTAGGCCAAATCGTCGTGCGATGGACCGGGCAGGGCCTCGGTCGGCTGATCCGCGATGCGTGGGTCGTCGATGTCGATGACCGGCAATGCCCCGCCCAGCCGCTCGGCCAACCCCGCCGTGCTGACCGCTACCACTGGCGCAGCATCGGAGAGCATGAACCCGATACGCGCATCAGGATGCATCGGATCTATCGCCAGATATGCCGCACCAGCCTTGAGCACGGCCAGGATCACCACGACCGCCCGCGCCGACCGCGGCAACAGCAGGGCCACGCCCTCGCCCGGACCCACACCTTGGGCAGCCAGCAGGTGAGCCAACCGGTTAGCCGCCTCATCCAGCTCGCGATATGTCCAGGCTTGCTGGGCGTCGTTCAGCGCCACCGCCTCCGGAGCGCGGGCGACCTGCGCGGCGAACATCGCCGGAATCGACATCGGCGAATCTGCAGACTCACTCAACACCGTCCGGTGACCGAGCTCATCCAGCCGGGCGTGCTCGGTGGCGTCGAGGCAATCCACCGACGACAGACGCCGCTTCGGGTCGACTGCCATGGCTGCCAATACCCGTTCGAACCGCCCTACCAACGCCTCGACACTGGTCGCGTCGAACACATCGGTGTCATATTCGACGCGAAGACCCAACTCGCGACCGGGGCGCGCCGCGACCGTCAACCGGTAATGGTTGTACTCGTAGGCCCTGATTTCGGGGATCGTCATTTCGTGATCGCCCGACAGCGCCTCGGTGTCAATCGGATAGTTCTCGTAGAGGAAAAGGGTGTCGAACAACTGATCGTGCCCTGCGGCACGGTGAATTTCATTCAACGGTAGGTGCTGATGCTCGACGGTTCGATTGTGCGCGCTCTGCATCTGGTCGAGAATGTCGGCCGTCGTGGTGGCCGCTGTGATTGTCGCGCGCACCGGCACGGTGTTTATCAACATGCCGACCATCAGTTCCGCGCCGGGCACCTCAGCCGGCCGGCCCGACACCGCCATCCCGAATGCGACGTCACTCTGACCGGTCAACTGACACAACACTTGAGCAAATGCGCTCTGCAACACGACGTTCACGGTGGTGTGGTGTGCACGCGCCAGGTCGCCCAGCACCCGCGTGGTCTGTTCCGAAATCAGGTGCGAAGCCACACCTCGCCGCCCCAGGCCCGCACCGCCGGGCGGACCGACGAGTGTCGGCGTCTCGAACCCGGCGAACAACGAGGCCCACGACATCTGCGCGGCAGCCCGATCCTGAGCGGCCAGCCAGCTGACGAAGCTGCGGTAAGAGGCTGGTTCTGGGAGGCGCTGACCGTAGTAAGTGGCAATGATCTCCTGCAGTAGAACAGGACGCGACCAGCCGTCCATCACAATGTGGTGATTGGTCAGCACGAAGCGGTGTCGATCCGGCGCGATCCGGATCAACGCCGCGCGGAACGCCGGCGGATTAGCGAAATCGCAAACGGCGGAACGCTCGTCGGCGCACACCTTCTGAACCTCATCCTCGGCATCTACGGCTTCTACGTTCGGCTCGACGTACCGCCAAGGCGCTGTTGGTTCGGCCGGGATCACCTGCACCGGCTCGTCGAATTGTGCACAGAAGCGGGCCGCCAAATGTGGATGCCGGCCGACAACCGTCTGCACCGCGTCACGTAACCGGTCCGGATCCAGAGGCCCGGCCACGGTCACATCGAGTTGCACCGCGTACACATCTTCGCTACTGCCCGCGGCACTGCTTGTGTAGAACAACAAACCCTGCTGAAGGGGGGTCAACGGCAGCACGTCGGCGACGTTGTCTTTTCGGCACAACTCGTCCAGCTGTTGTTGAGTCAATCGGGTCGGCGCCAGATCCGACGGCGTCAAACCGCCGCCGCCGGCGCGAACATGTGCGCAGATACCTTTCAGAGCCTCGAACCACATCCGGCTGAGCTTGCGTACCTGTGACCGATCGACTGCCGACCGCGCCCACCTCCAGTTGGCATGCAGCTGCGGACCGGTGTCGGTGTCGGCGGTACCGGCGTTGAGCTCGACGGTGTGCGACAGCTGCACAGGGATGGCGGCGGCTGCGCCGGCAAGCGACAAGCCCTCAGGACTGATCCGCCACAAGTCCTCGGAAAGCTCGGCGCCAGCCGCGCCCAGCCGCCCGAGATAGTTGAACCCGATCGCTGGATCCTGTTCCGGCAGTTCGACTTCGGAATTCAGATAGCGCAAAAGTCCGTAGGTCATAGGTTCGGGCAACGCCCGCAGTTGCTCTTTGGCTTCCTTGATCACCGCCCCCAGCGCAGGCTCACCCGTGACCACCTGAGCCCAGTTCAGCCCACCGACGGCCAACGAAACCGGGTATTTGGTGGTGAACCAGCCCACCGTGCGTGTCAGGTCGACGTCGACGGCCAGTTCCTCGTGACGACCATGGCCCTCGACGTCAATGGCGACGGGAGCGTTGCCGGTGCTCAAGAACTCCGCGCACGCCAATCCGAACGCGATCAGCAGAATGTCTTGTACGCCGGCATGGAACGCCGCCGGGACCTCACCCGTCAGCATCCGGGTCGTATGGCTGTCGAGCTCAACCGATAGGAATCCGGCCGTGTTGAACGTGTCCTCAGCCGGCTGCACTTCCGGCAGTGCAGGCCTGGTCGCCGCAATACGTCGCCACGCATCTGCGTGCTGCACGACCTCGCTGGAGTACGCGTATTCGGCCAGCAGCGATGACCACCTGGCGAACGACGTTCCGGGCGCCGGCAACAGCACGGGTTGCCCGCTGTGATGCTGGGCCCAAGCGATGTTCAGATCCTCCAACAGGATTCGCCAGGAGACGCCGTCAACGGCGAGATGGTGGATGATCATCACCAGCTGGCTCGTGGAGGTCACCCACAGCGCGCTGAGCATCACGCCGGACGCCGGGTTCAGCCGCGACCGCGCCGCCACCAGCGCATCATCGGAGAGCATATCCACTGTGAGAAGGCACTCACCGACGTCGATCGTCAACGCCTCGGGCACCTCGAGTGACCAATCGCCGGCGTCGTCATCACGAACGTGCAGGCGCAACATGGCATGCCGATCCAGCAATGCCTGCAACACCGCCACCACGCCGGCCTCGGTCACCTCGCTAGGAGCTTGCAGCACCATCGTCTGGTTGAACTGCTCGACCGGGCCTTCCATGCCATGCAGCCAATGCATGATCGGAGTTGGCACAACGGGCCCGGTGCCTGGATCCTCTGGCCCCTCGTCACCGTCGGACAGCCTCGCAACCCGGGCAAGCTTGGCCACGGTCTGTTCCACGAAGACATCCGGCGGCCGACACAGCACACCAGCTGCCCTGGCACGGGCCACCACTTGCATCGACAGGATGCTGTCGCCGCCGAGCTCGAAGAACGAGTCGTCGACCCCGACTCGCTCCAACCCCAACACTTGTGCGTAGATCGTGGCGAGGATCTCCTCGGTCGGGGTTGCGGGCGCACGGTAACGATCGGCGGCCTGATACTCCGGCGCGGGAAGAGCCCGCTTGTCGAGTTTGCCGTTCGGGGTGAGCGGCAACGCGTCGATCAGCACGATCGCAGAGGGAACCATGTAGGCCGGTAACCGCTCGGACAGCGCCGCGCGGGCCGTGGCCGGGTCCGCGGTTCCGGTGAAGTAGCCGACCAGGCGCTTGTCGCCTGTGCGATCTTCGCGAGCGATCACCACCGCCTGATCCACGCCTTCGCAGGCGGCCAACGCGGCCTGTACCTCGCCCAGTTCGATGCGGAACCCGCGAATTTTGACCTGCTCATCGGCGCGGCCGAGATATTGCAGCTGCCCACCAGGACCCCAGCGCACCAGGTCGCCGGTGCGATACATCCGCCCTCCAGGAGACCCGAACGGACAGGCGATGAATCGTGTTGCCGTCAACCCGGCCCTTAGCCAATACCCAATTGCCACACCGCCACCGGCGATGTACAACTCGCCGACCACACCGGGCGACACCCGGCGTAATCCTGCATCGAGCACGAACAGCGCCGTCCCCACCACCGGAGACCCGATCGGCACGGCATCCTCGCCGGCCTGCAACGGCGCACTCATCGCCGCATACACCGTGGCCTCTGTCGGCCCGTAGGCGTCGATCATCTTCCGTCCAGGTGCCCACCGATCCACCAACTCGATCGGACAAGCCTCACCGGCCACCATCAACACCGTGGACTCGAGGCCTTCCGCCGACAACATCCCGGCCGCGGATGGGGTATGACATAAGACGCTGACCTGCTCAGCAAGCAGCAGAGTGTGGAGGTCGTCGGGCGAGCCCGCCACATCTTCCGGCACCACAACCAACCGTCCACCGGTCAACAGGGCTCCGAATACCTCCCACACAGAAACGTCGAACGACAACGAATGCCACTGCGACCACACCCGCCGGTTCTCCGGCGGCAGCGCGACATCCACCGATGCCATTAGTCGGGTCACGTTGCGATGGGCGACTGCAACGCCTTTCGGCACGCCAGTAGTGCCCGATGTGTAGATGAGGTAGGCGATGTCATCGGCCGCAGGTCCCGGGAGGGCGGTGTTGGGCTGTAATGTCACGGCGGCGTCTTCGACGTGGATGACCAGCAGATCGCCGCTGTCGAGCCGGTCTGCTGCACCAGTACTCGTGACGGCAGCGACCGGCGCGGCATCGGCAATCATGAAGGAGATCCGTGCCTCCGGCAGCACCGGGTCGATCGGCACATATGCCGCCCCGGTCTTGAGTACCGCCAATATTGCGATGATCGCCTCCGCGGAGCGCGAAAACAGCAGCGCTACACGTTGTCCCGGGCATGCCCCGACTTCGGCCAGACGATGCGCCAGCCGGTTGGTGGCCTCATCGAGCTCCCGGTACGACCACTTCCGCTGGCCGTCGCTGAGCGCAACCGCCTCAGGCGTGCGAATCACCTGCTGGGCGAACATCATCGGAATCGAAACGGCTGTGGTCAGCGGCGCCGTCAGCGCAGACCGGTTACCCCACTCATCGAGTTGATCATGCTCGTCGTCGTCGACGAGATCGATGGCCAGTAACCGCCTCGTGGTATCGGCGGTCATGACTGCTGACCCGAATCGGCGGTCATCGCCATCAAAACCCGCTTGAAGCGCTTGACGAGCGCGGCGATGCGGGCGGTATCGAACATGTCGGTGTCGAATTCAATCCGCAGCTCAAGTTCGCGGCCGGGAGCGGCTTGCACCGAAAGTGGGTAGTGGTTGTATTCGCGCGGAGTGATCTCGGTGATGGCCAACTCGTTGACTCCTGACGATTCGACGTTGTCGATCGGGTAGTTCTCGTAGATGAAGAGGGTGTCGAACAATTGGTCATGTCCAGTGACACGGTGGATTTCGCTCAACCCGACGTACTGGTGATCCAATGTGTCGTTATACGTGTCACGAAGCTGATCGAGGAGCTCCGCGACAGTGGTTGCCGGGGTTATGTATGCCCGAACCGGAACCGTGTTGATCAACAGGCCCACAATCGATTCCGCATCAGCCACCTCCGCCGGTCGTCCCGCGACGGCGGTTCCGAAGGCGACGTCGTATTGACCGGTCAACCACACGAGCAGCTGGACCCACACGGCCTGCAGAACGATGTTGACGGTGGTGTGGCGGGAGCGGGCCAGTTCTCCGAGTGCACGCGTCGTCTCCTCAGAAACCCGGAACGATTCGACGCCTCGCCGTCCCATGCCCGCCCGTTCCGGCGGACCCACCAGAGTGGGGTTTTCGAATCCCGCGAATGCCTTGCGCCAAACATCCTGTGCGGCAACGCGGTCCCGAGCGGCCAGCCACTCGACAATGCTCCGGTATGAAGCGGGTGCGGACAACCGCTGCCCGTAGTAACTCGCGATGATCTCCCGCAGCAGTATCGAGGTGGACCAGCCGTCCAGCAGGATGTGGTGATTGGTCAGCAGGAACCGATGCTCATCCTTCGCGGTCCGGATCAGCGCCGCGCGGAATGCCGTCTGGCCTGCGAGGTCACACACGGCCGCGCGCTCGGAGGCGGCCGTTTCCTGAATCTGCGCACCAACGTCCAGGTCACCGACGGTCAGGTCGACGTATCGCCACGGCACCGCGGGGTCTGCTGGGATGATCTGGACCGGCTCGTCGAACCAATCACAGAATTGTGCCGCCAGGTTCGGGTGCCGATGGATAACCGTGCGCACGGCATCGCGCAGTCGGTCGGCATCCAGAGCGCCGGTGATCGTGATATCGAGTTGGACCGCGTACACATCGTCGCCGTGACCCTGTGCGGTGCTGGTATGGAACAGCAGTCCCTGCTGTAGCGGCGTCAGCGGCAGCACGTCAGCGACGCGGTGCTCGTGCTGCAGTTCATCCAGCTGCTTCTGAGTGAGCCGCGCAGGCCTGATATCCGAAGGGGTCAGGCCGCCGCCGCCGGATCGGACGTGCGCGCAGATGCCCACCAAAGCTTCGAACCACAACCGGCTCAACGTGTCCACTTGTTCGTGCGCGAATGCCGACTGCGCCCACCGCCAGTTGGCGTGGAGCTTCGGGCCCGCTTCGGAGTCTGCGGTGACGGCGTTGAGCTCCAGGGTGTGCGCAAGCGGCAAGGGCAGTGCCGCAGCGGCACCGGTCCGTGCCAGCCCTTCCTCGCTGACCCGCCACAGATCACCTGACAGGTCGGCGGCCGCCGCGCCCAGCCGGCCCAGATAGTTGAACCCGATCATCGGGTCCGACCCGCTTACGTCGACATCGGAATTGAGATACCGCAGCAGGCCGTAGGTCAGACCATCCGGCAATCCGCGCAGCTGTTCCTTGGCGTCTTTGATCACCGCTCCCAGCGCGGCCTCGCCGGCCGCGACCTGACCCCAATCGAGCCCGCCGACCGTCAAGGACACCGGATAGAGGGTGGTGAACCAGCCGACCGTGCGCGACAGATCCACATCGCCTGCCAGTTCCTCGTGACGTCCGTGACCCTCGACATCGATACCGATCGGCATACGGCCGGAGTCGAGGAACTCCGCACATGCGATGGCGAAGGCGATCAAGAGAATGTCGTTGACTCCGGTGTGGAATGCCGCCGGCACCTCACTCAGGAGGAGGTGGGTGGTTTCGGCGTCCAGCGACACAGACAAGTGGCCGGCCGTGGCGAAGGTATCCACCGCGGGTTGCACCGGTGGCAACAGCGCCGGCGTCGCGGCCACCTGCTGCCACACCTCGGCTTGCAGCACCACGTCTGGATGGTGGGCGCGTTCGGCCAGCAGCGCCGCCCATCGAGCGAACGACGTCACCGGCGCTGGCGGCGCCACTGGCTGTCCGCTGTGATGCTGAGCCCAGGCGATATTCAAGTCTTCCAACAGAATTCGCCACGACACCCCGTCGACGGCCAGGTGGTGGACGATCAACGCAAGTTCGCCCGTCGTGGTCACCCACAGCGCGCTGACCATCACGCCGGCGGCCGGGTTCAACCGCGACCGTGCCGCCAGCACCGAATCGTCGGACAACACGTCGACCGACCGCAGGCAGTCGCGCGCGTCTATCGCCCCGGCTTCAGGCACTGTGAGCGACCAGCCGTGGTTGTCGTCGTCCTCGACGCGCAGCCGGAGCATCGCGTGCCGATCGAGCAAGGCCTGCAACACGATTACCACGTCAGCCTCAGCAACCCCGGGGGGAGCCTTCACCACCATGGTCTGGTTGAACTGTTCGATCGGGCCTTCCATGTCGTGCAGCCAACGCATGATCGGCGTCTCGATCACGGAACCGATACCCTCGTCGACCGGCTCACCCGCACCGTCGGCCACCCTGGCCACCCTTGCCAACCGAGCGACCGTCTTCTCGACGAAGACGTCCCGTGGGCGGCACACCACACCGGCCGCGCGTGCCCGGGCGACCACTTGCATCGACAAGATGCTGTCGCCGCCGAGTTCGAAGAAGGAGTCGTCGACGCTGACGCGGTCTAGGCCCAGGACTTGGGCGTAGATGCCGGCCAGGATTTCTTCGATGGCGTTGGCCGGGGCGCGGTAGTGATCGATGTCGGTGTATTCCGGTGCCGGCAGGGCCCGGGTATCGAGTTTGCCGTTGACCGTCAACGGCAACGCCGCCAACACCACCACCGCGGTCGGCACCATGTAGGTCGGCAACCGCTCAGCCAGTCGGGCGCGCGCATCGGCGGGATCAGCGCTGCCGGTGATGTAACCCACCAACCGTTTATCGCCGGGACGATCCTCACGAGCGATCACCACCGCCTGATCAACCCCATCAAGACCCTGCAACGCCGCCTGAACCTCACCAAGCTCAATGCGATACCCGCGGATCTTGACCTGCTCATCAGCACGACCCACATACACCAACTGGCCATCAGCACCCCACCGCACCAAATCCCCAGTGCGATACATCCGCTGCCCACCAGCGTGCGCCCCGCCAAACGGACACGCCACAAACCGCGACGCGCTCAACCCCGCCCGGCCCACATACCCATAGGCCAACCCCGCACCAGCGACATACAACTCACCAACCACCCCCACCGGCACCGGCCGCAACCACCCATCGAGCACCACAAACCCCAAATGAGCCAACGGCACCCCGATCGGACTGCCCGTGCCCTCAACATCGGCGGCCACGATCTCACGCAACGACGCATGCACCGTGGTCTCGGTGATGCCATACATATTCAACAACCGCGGCAACCCCGGATGATGACCCAACCACGGCCGAAGACGATGCGGCTCAAGAGCCTCCCCACCAAACACCACCGTCTCCAACTTGAGCTGATCCCCCAACTCCGGAGCCAACCCATCAGCAGCCTGCAACGCATAAAACGCCGACGGAGTCTGACTGAGCACACTGACCTGCTCAGCAACCAACAACGCATGCAACTCTTCAGGCGAACGCACCACCGCATCGGGCACCACCACCAACCGGCCCCCACCCAACAGCGCCCCAAAGATCTCCCACACCGAAAAATCAAACGCCAACGAATGACACTGCGACCACACCCCCGCACCCGGCACGTCAGCATCCAACGTCTCCAACAACCGAGTCACATTGCGATGGGCAACCGCAACCCCCTTCGGAGTCCCCGTCGTGCCCGAGGTGTAAATCAAATACGCCACATCATCAGGACCCGGACCCGCCAACGCCGAACACGGCTGCCCCGCCAACCCAGCATCCTCAACATCAATGACCACCACCGCATGGCCATCCAACCGCGACCGCAAACCCTGCGTACTGATCACCGCCACCGGAGCCGCATCAGCAAGCACAAAACCAATCCGCGCATCCGGATGCCCCGGATCCAACGGCACATACGCCGCCCCCGCCTTAAGCACCCCCAACATCGCCACCACCGCCTGCGCCGACCGCGGCAACAACAACCCCACCCGCGCACCAACACCCACACCCCGGCCAACCAACAAATGCGCCAACCGATTCGAAGCCTCATCCAGCTCCCGATACGTCAACGACCGCACCCCGTAACTGATCGCCACCGCATCCGCAGCACGAGCCACCTGCTCAGCAAACAACCCCGGAATCGACAACCCCGCCGACACACCCTGACCCAACACCACCCGATTGCCCACCTCAGCCAACCGAGCATGCTCACCACCATCAAGCACATCCACCGACGACAACCGCCCACCCGAATCAGCCGTCATCGCCACCAACACCCGCTCCAACCGACCAATCAACCCACCCACACTGCCCGCATCAAACACATCGGTGTCGAACTCTGCGCGCAGACTCAGTTCGTCGCCCGGCAGCGCCGCTACCGTCAGGGGGTAGTGGTTGTATTCCCGTGTGTTGAAGTCGGTGATGGACAGCTCGTGGTCACCGGCCAACGCCGTCGTGTCAATCGGGTAGTTCTCGTACACGAATAGGGTGTCGAACAATTCGTCGTGCCCGGTGATGCGATGGATGTCCGGCAGTGCGACGTGCTGATGCTCGAGAGTCTGATTGTGAGCGCGTTGCAAGCTTTCGAGTAGCTCGGCGGTCGTGGTCGTTGCGGTGAGCTTCGCCCGCACTGGCACCGTGTTGATCAGCAGGCCCACCATCGATTCCGCGCCTGACACCTCGGCCGGCCGTCCCGAGACCGCGGTCCCGAAAGCGACATCGTGCTGACCGGTCAACTGACACAGCAACTGCGCAAAAGCACCCTGCAGCACGATGTTTACCGTGGTGTGTTGAGAGCGCGCCAACTCATTGAGAGCCTGCATGGTCTGGGCAGGAAGTCGATGCGACACAACTCCTCTTTGCCCGAGACCTACGCGTCCAGGCGGACTCACCAACGTCGGAGTCTCGAATCCGGCGAAGACCTCACTCCACGCCGCTTGCGCCGCAGCGCGATCCTGTTCGGCCAGCCAACTGACGAAGCTGCGGTAGGACGCGGGGGCCGGCAGCCGCTGCCCGTAATATCCGGCGATGATCTCCTGCAGCAGGATCGGCAAAGACCACCCATCCATCACGATGTGATGATTGGTAAGCACGAACCGATGACTGTCTTCGGCAGTCCGGATCAACAGCGCGCGGAAGGCCGGCTCCCCATCGAGATCGCAGACGGCAGCACGCTCGGCAGCACTCAGCGTCCCAACCTGTTCCTCGGGGTCCAAATCACCGCCGTCCGTACGGAGATCGACATAGCGCCACGGCACGGCGGAATCGGCGGGGATCACCTGTACCGGTTCATCGAACTGAGTGCAGAAGCGGGCGGCCAGATTCGGATGCCGGGCCACGGCGTTGTACACGCCATCGCGAAGCCGTTGCGGGTCGAGCCGGCCGGTAATGGTTATGTCCAGCTGCACCGCATACAGGTCATCGTTCTCTTCGACCGTACCTGCGTGGAAGAGCAGACCTTGCTGCAGCGGGGTCAGCGGCAGCACATCGGCGACCGGGTAAAGCTGCTGCAACTCATCGAGTTGCGGCTGACTCAGTCGAGCCGGGGAGATGTCTGACGGGGTCAGCCCGCCGCCGCCGGCGCGCACGCGTGCGCAGATACCGGACAGGGCCTCGAACCACAGCCGGCTCAGCCGGTCCACCTGCGAGCGGTCAACCGCCGAGGTCGCCCACGACCAGTTGGCGTGCAATTGTGGACCGCTGTCTGTCTCCACGGTGGCGGCGTTGAGCTCGACGGTGTGCGCCAACGGCATTGGAATAGCGGCGACGGCGCCGGTCAACGACGAGCCTTCCTGACTGATTCGCCACAGATCCTCAGACAGCTCAGCTGCCGCCGCACCCAGCCGGCCCAGATAGTTGAACCCGATCACCGGGTCGGACCCGCTCAGGTCGACATCGCGATTCAGATAACGGATCAGGCCGTATGTCAACCCATCAGGCAGCGCGCGCAGCTGTTCCTTGGCCGCCTTGATCGCCGTATCGAGCGCCGCGTCGCCAGCGACCACCTGCGTCCAGTCCAGCCCACCGACCGTCAACGACACCGGGTACTTCGTCGTGAACCACCCGACCGTGCGCGTCAGGTCCACACCGACAGCCAAGTCCTCATCGCGCCCGTGGCCTTCGACGTCGATGCCCAGCGGTGCGTTGCCGATGCCCAACATCTGCGCACACGCCATCCCGAACGCGATCAACAAGATGTCCTGCACTCCGGCGCGATACGCCGCCGGGGCTTCACCGAGAAGCATCCGCGTGGTTTCGACGTCCAGTTCCGACGATAGCCGCCCCGCCGTGGCAAATGTGTCCACCGCCGGCTGCACAGCCGGCAACGCCGCCGGGGTCGACGAGACGTGCCGCCACACCTCGGCGTGCTTGACTACCTCCGACGTCTGCGCATGTTCGGCCAGCAGCGCGGACCACCGGGCGAACGACGTTCCCGGCGCCGGCAGTGCGATGGGCTGGCCGCTGTGATGCTGTGCCCACGCAATGTTCAGATCTTCCAACAGGATTCGCCACGAGACCCCGTCGACCGTGAGGTGGTGAACGATCAAGGCGAGCTCCCCGCTGGTTTGCGCCCAAACTGCGCTCACCATGGACCCGGCGGCTGGATTCAACCGCGACCGCGCCTCCACCAGAATTTCCTCGGACAACGCGTAGACCGACCGCACGCACTCGCGCGCATCCACCGACCCGACTTCGGGCACCTGCAGCGACCACCGGCCCGCACCGTCGACCTCGACACGGCACCGCAGCATTGCGTGTCGATCCATCAAGGCCTGCAACATGACGATCACGTCGTCCTCGGCCACCCCGGCCGGCGCCTGCACCACCATCGTCTGGTTGAACTGATCCACTCGGCCGTCGACGCTTTCCAGCCAATGCACGATCGGGGTCGCGACAACCGCTCCGGTGCCCTCGTCGACCGGCCCCGCCTCGCCGTCTGACACCCGGGCGACCCGCGCCAGGCGCGCCACCGTCTGCTCGACGAAGAGGTCCCGCGGACGACACATCACGCCGGCCGCTCGAGCGCGGGCCACCACCTGCATCGACAAGATGCTGTCCCCACCGAGTTCGAAGAACGAGTCGTCGATCCCGACCCGGTCCAACCCGAGCACCTGGGCATAGATGCCGGCCAAGATGTCCTCGATGGCGTTGCTCGGCGCCCGATACCGCTCGGCTCTCTGGTATTCCGGCGCCGGTAGGGCGCGCACGTCCAACTTGCCGTTGACCGTCAGGGGCAACGTCTCGAGCATCACCACCGCCGCAGGCACCATGAACGCCGGCAACCGCTCAGCCAGTTCGGCGCGTGCCTCGATGGGGTCCGCGCTTCCGGTCACATACCCGACGAGCCGCTTGTCCCCCGGTTGATCCTCCCGGGCGATCACCACCGCCTGATGTACACCCTCAACTGCGCTCAACGCGGCCTGAACCTCGCCGAGCTCGATGCGATACCCGCGGATCTTGACCTGTTCATCGGCACGGCCGAGATACTGCAGTTGTCCGTCAGCGCCCCATCGCACCAAATCCCCGGTGCGATACATCCGTTCTCCCGCACCGTCGAACGGGCAAGCGACGAAGCGCGATCCGGTCAATCCCGGTCGGCGCAGATAACCGTAGGCCAGCCCGACACCTGCCACATACAGTTCACCGACCACACCGGGAGCTACTGGTCGTAACGCTGCGTCAAGGACGAACAGTGCAGCGGTTGGCACCGGCGATCCGATCGGCACCACCTCCGCGGCAGGGGTCAGCGGCGCGCTGAGCATCACCACCATCGTGGTCTCGGTAGGGCCGTAGGCGTTGATCATCACCCGCCCCGGCGCCCACCGGTTCACCAGCTCAGTTGGGCAGGCCTCACCGGCCACCACCAGCGCCATCGAACCCAGGCCTTGCGGGGACAACATTCCCACCGCCGAGGGCGTCTGAGTGAGCACGCTGACTTGTTCAGCGATCAACAAGCTTTGGAAGTCCTCCGGCGAGCGCACCACCGCATCCGACACGATCACCACGCGACCGCCATGCAGCAGTGGCGACCAGGTTTCCCACACCGAGGTGTCGAAACCGTAAGTGTGGCACTGCGTCCAAACCCCTGTCACAGGCAGATAATTACCAAGCACTCGCAGCAGCTGAGTGACGTTGCGGTGGGTGGTAGTCACCCCTTTAGGGACACCGGTCGTGCCCGAGGTGTAGATCAGGTAAGCGATGTCATCGGGATCCGGGCCCGGCACCGCGGTTGCGGGTTGGGACGCGATGCGCGGGTCATCGATGTCGATGACCGCTATGTCGCCCGTGAGCTGATCGGCCAGGCCGCCAGTGGCGATTACGGCGATCGGCGCTGCATCAGCCACCATGAATTGGATGCGGGCACTCGGCAGCGCGGGATCGATCGGCAAATACGCTGCGCCGCTCTTGAAGACCGCCAAGATCGCCACGACCATCTCCGCTGAGCGTGGCAACAACAACCCCACACATGTGCCGGGACCTATCCCGAGCCCAAGCAGCAAGTGCGCCAGCCGATTCGACGCTTCCTCAAGCTCGCGGTAGCTCCACGAGCGCTCCCCGCAACTGATTGCGCCCGCCTCCGGCGTGCGCGCGACCTGGGCTGCAAACAAAGCTGGGATTGATTCCGATTCTGGCATCGGCTGGGTCAGCGCGGCCCGGTTACCAATCTCATCCAATCGAGCATGCTCGGATTGATCGAGCAGCTCGATCGACGAAACCCGTTGATAGGGCTCATTGGTCATCGCCACCAACACCCGCTGCAACCGCCCGATCAACGCCTCGATGCCGGCTGCGTCAAACACATCGGTACGAAACTCCACCTCCCCGCGAATCCCTGCAGGGGCGCCGTCATTGCTCCAGTGCTCGCCCAACGAGAACGTGAGATCCATTCGCGCAGTGCGCGTGTCAACCGGCAGCGGTGTCACCTCCAGCTCGCCCAGAGCTACACCCGCGGCCGGGTCGCCCGCTGGACCGGCGAAGTTCTGCCATGCCAACAGCACCTGAACCAAGGGAGCATGCGTCAACGACCGAGTCGGGTTGAGGCGATCGACCAGCAATTCGAACGGCACATCCTGATGTTCATAGGCGGCTAAGCTGCGCAAGCGCACGTCGCTCAGAACCTCGGCGACCGTGGGATCCCCGTTCAGATCCACCCGCAGCACCAACGTGTTCACGAAGAAGCCCACCAACGCATCCAATGCGGCATCTTCGCGCCCGGCGATCGCAAACCCAACCGCCACATCGCTGGTCGCACTCAGTTTGCCCAACAGCACCGCGAGGGCAGCCTGAAGCACCATGAAGCTTGTCGCATTGTGCTCACGCGCCACGCGAGCGACCTGCTGTTGCAACTCTGCAGACCACTCAACAGGAACTCGGGCACCGGAGTAATCCGCCACCGTCGGGTACGGACGATCGGTCGGCAACTCCAATCGCTCAGGCATCCCGGCGAGCGCCTGTTCCCAATAGCTGAGCTGCGCGGCGATACGGCTCTGGGGATCCTTGATGTCGCCCAGTTGCGCGCGCTGCCACAGCGTGAAATCGACATACTGCACCGGCAGGTCTGCCCAGTCGGGAGCGTGTCCCGCACAGCGGGCGCCATAAGCCGTCGCGAGATCAGCCACCAGCGGCCTGACCGACCAACCATCAGCGGCGATGTGATGCACCACCGCCACCAACACATGCTCGTCCTCGTTAACGCGGAATAGCAACGCCCGCAACGGAATCTCAGTCGCCAAGTCGAAAGGCCGGCGCACCGCGTTGTCGATGGCCTCTTCCAGCCGACCTTCAGTCCAACCGGTGGTGTCAATAACGTGCCACCCCAACTCGGCACGCTCGACCGGCATCACCAACTGCTGAGGAACCCCATCGGGAGCCACGAACAACGTGCGCAAGCTCTCGTGTCGGGTGAGCACATCGACTAAAGCATGACCCAACGCACCGGAGTCAAGAGGTCCACCGAGTCGCAGTGCCACCGCGATGTTGTAGATCGCCGATGGTCCCTGCAATTGATCGATGAACCACAACCGTTGTTGGGCAAATGACAACGGCACGACGTCGGGCCGCTGCACGGGTACCAACGGCTCCAGCCCACCACCCTCACTCACTCGCGGTGCCAACTGGGCCACCGAAGGTGACTCGAACAATGCCCGCACCGAGAGTCCGGCATCGAAAGACTTGTTGATCGCGGCGATCACTCGCATCGCCGACAGTGAATCGCCACCCAGATCGAAGAACGAATCGTCAACACCGACGCGCTCCAGCCCCAACACCTGGGCGAAGATACCTGCAACAATCTCCTCGCTCAAAGTGCCTGGCGCACGGTAATTTTCGCTGTCGGTGTATTCCGGTGTCGGCAACGAGCGCTTATCGAGCTTGCCATTAGGAGTCAACGGGAACGCGGCCAACACCACCACCGCGGCCGGCACCATATAGGCCGGGAGCCGCTCGGCCAGGTCGCCGCGGATCTCGGCCGCGTCGGCGGTGCCCGTGACGTACCCAACAAGCCGCTTGTCGCCAGGGCGGTCCTCTCGGGCGAGCACCACGGCCTGTTCGACCCCGTCGCATCCCGCCAACGCCGCCTGCACTTCACCGAGCTCGATGCGGTATCCGCGGATCTTGACCTGCTCGTCGGCCCGTCCGAGGTACTGCAGCTGACCGTCGGGATCCCAGCGCACCAAGTCCCCGGTGCGATACATCCGCTCGCCCACGCCACCGAACGGACACGCCACGAACCGCGAACCCGTCAGCGCGGGCCGCCGGACATAACCGGTCCCCAGTCGCCCTGCCACGTAGAGCTCGCCGATCACACCCATCGGGACCGGCCGCAACCACTGGTCCAATACAAAGAACGCCGCGCCCGGCACGGGGGACCCGATCGGCGGCGCACCTGTACCCGGGGTCAGTGGTGCACTCATCGCCGCGAACATCGACGTCTCGGTGGGACCGCAGACGTTGATCATCAGTCGGCCCGGCGCCCACCGCTCCACCAGTTCCACTGGGCAGGCCTCGCCGCCCATGATGAGCAACTCGATCGAATCCAGGCCTTGCGGCGAGAGCACGCCCAAAGCAGAGGGGGTCTGGCTCAGGACATTGACCTGCTCAGCGATCAGCAGAGCGTGGAAGTCCTCCGGCGAGCGCACCACAGAGTCTGGCACCACCACGAGCCGACCGCCGTGAAGAAGTGCGCCCCAGATTTCCTGGACCGAGACATCGAAACCGTAAGAATGCCACTGCGTCCACACGCCGGACAGCGGAAGATGCGCGGGCATCGACCCCAACATCTGCGTCACGGTGTGATGGCTGACAGCCACCCCTTTGGGCACACCGGTGGTGCCGGACGTGTAGATGATGTAGGCGAGGTCATCGGGAGCTGGACCCGGCAGCGCAGTGCTGGGCTCCGCGTCGATATGGGGGTCCTCGACGTCCACGACCGGCAGGTCGTAACCGTCAAAGCGTGCGCGCAAGCCTTCGGTGGTGACCGCCGCGATTGGTACGGCGTCGTCGATCATGAACTTGATCCGCACGTCGGGATGCGCCGGATCCACCGCCAGATAAGCGGCTCCGGTCTTGAGCACTGCGATAATCGCCACGATCGTCTCCGCCGAGCGCGGCAACAGCAGTGCAACACATTCACCGGGGCCCACACCAAGACCGACCAGCAAGTGGGCCAACCGGTTCGAGGCCTCGTCCAATTCCCGGTAAGTCCACGAGCGGTCCCCGCATCGAAGCGCTACCGCTTTGGGGATGCGCGTCACCTGATCATCGAACAACGCGGTTATCGACACCGGCCCCCGCGCCGGGTGTTCCGTCAGTACTGCGCGATGACCGACTTGATCCAGATGCGCGTGCTCGGGCTCGTCGAGCAGATCCACCAACGAAACCCGCTGCGCCGGTTCGGCCGTCATCGCTGCCAGCACTCGCTGCAACCGTTCGATCAGCGCCTCGACGCTGGCAGCATCGAACACGTCCGTGCGGAACTCCACGACCCCAGCGATCCCGGCGGGCTCGCCTGTCTCCGTCCATTCCTCACCCAGCGACACCGTCAGATCCATGCGGGCAGTGTGGGTTTCGATCGGCAGGGGCGTAGCCTGTACCGGGCCCAAACTCAGTTCTGCCGGAGCGTTGCGCTGTCCGGCGAAGTTCTGCCACGCCAACATCACCTGCACCAGCGGATGATGCGTCAACGACCGCGTGGGATTGAGCCGCTCCACCAACACCTCGAACGGCACATCCTGATGCTCATAGGCCTCGAGGCTGCGTGAGCGCACCTGCGCCACCAACTCGCCCACCGTGGGGTCGCCCGTCAGGTCAACACGCAACACCAACGTGTTGACGAAGAAACCCACCAGCTCTTCGAGCGCCGGGTCGCGCCGTCCGGCGATCGCGAATCCCACCGCCACATCACTGCTCGCGCTGACCTTGCCCAGCAACAAGGCCAACGCTGCCTGCACCACCATGAAACTCGACGCATTGTGCGCACGCGCCACCGCAGCCACTTGCTGCTGCAGCTGCGTCGGCCAGCGCAGCTCCACCGTGGCCCCGCGGTGATCGGCAACCGCCGGATACGGACGATCCGTGGGCAACTCCAAGCGCTCCGGCAACCCGGCCAACACCTGCTCCCAATACGCCACCTCGGTGCCGAGGCGGCTACCGCTGTCCGTCAGATCACCCAATTGCGAGCGCTGCCACAATGTGTAATCCGCGTACTGGACCGGCAATGGATCCCACCCCGGCACCTGGTCGACAGAGCGGGCGCCATAGGCCACCGCCAAGTCCCGGATCAACGGGGTGACCGACCAGCCATCGGCGGCGATATGGTGAACCACCGCCACCAACACATGATCATCCTCGCTGACGCGGAAGAGCCGCGCGCGCAACGGGATCTCACCCGCCAGATCGAACGTGTATCCGGCGACCTGATCGATGGCCTCGTGAAGCTGGGGTTCGGACCAGCCGATGGCATCGGCAACGCCCCAACCGAATTCGATCTCCCCGACCGGAAGAACCACCTGCTGAGGCACACCGTCGACGGTCGGGAACACCGTGCGCAGACTCTCGTGACGGCCTACCACATCGGTCAACGCTGCGCCCAGCGCCTCGGCATCGAGACGCCCCACCAACTGCAGCGCCACCGCCATGTTGTAGATCGCCGACGGTCCCTGCAGCTGATCGATGAACCACAACCGGTTCTGGGCAAGGGACAGCGGCACCACCTCAGGTCGCTGCACCGGCACCAACGGTTCCAGTCGCGTCGACTCCTCGCCGAGACGGAGCGCCAACTGTGCCACCGTGGGCGCTTCGAACAACGTACGCACGGAAACGGCGGTATCCAGGCTTGTGTTGATCGCCGCGATTACGCGCATCGCCGACAGCGAATCGCCACCCAGTACGAAGAAGGAGTCATCGACCCCAACCCGCTCCAACCCCAACACCTGAGCGTAAATACCGGCCAAGATCTCTTCGGTAGGCGTGGTCGGTGCCCGATAATCCTTGGCGTCCTGGTACTCCGGCGCCGGCAGTGCCCGCCGGTCCAGCTTGCCATTGGGGGTCAGCGGCAACGAGTCGATCGTGACCACCGCCGCAGGCACCATATATGCCGGCAGACGCTCGGCCACTGCGGCCCGGATTGCGGACACGTCAACGGATCCGGTCACATAGCCGACCAGTCGCTTGTCACCGGGGTGGTCCTCGCGGACGATCACCACGGCCTGCTGCACACCCTCACAGGCGGCCAACGCGGCCTGGATCTCGCCGAGCTCGATGCGGAACCCGCGGATCTTGACCTGCTCATCGGCACGCCCCAGATACTGCAACTGCCCGTCAGCACCCCACCGGACCAAATCCCCGGTGCGATACATCCGTTGGCCCTCACCGGCGAACGGGCACGCCACGAAACGTGAGGCGGTCAACCCGCTGCGTAGCCAATAGCCCACCGCGACGCCCCCGCCGGCGATATACAACTCGCCGACCACACGCGCGGGCACCGGCCGCAACGATCCATCAAGCACGAACAGCGTCGCCCCCGCCACCGGCGCACCGATCGGCGCGACACCCGAACCCGGGATCAGCGGCGCACTCATCGCCGCGTACACCGTGGCCTCGGTCGGGCCGTAGGCGTTGATCATCACCCGATCCCGCGCCCAGCGGTCCATCACCTCGGTGGGGCAGGCCTCGCCGGCCACCATCAACGCGGTCGACCCCAGCCCCTCGGTCGACAACATGCCCACCGCCGACGGCGTCTGACACAACACACTGACCTGTTCGGCTAGCAACAGAGCGTGAAGGTCGTCGGGTGAACCAGCCACCTGCTCGGGGATCACGACCAGCCGGCCGCCCTGCAACAACGCCCCGAATATCTCCCACACCGAGACGTCGAAAGACAATGAATGCCACTGCGACCAAGCTCCCGCCACCGGCACGTCGGCATCTGCACCCGCAACGAACTGGGTCACGTTGCGGTGAGCAACGGCCACCCCTTTCGGCATGCCGGTAGTGCCCGAGGTGTAGATGAGGTAGGCAATGTCATCGGCAGCAGGAGCCGGTAAAGCCGTTGCCGATTGTTCCTGCACGACGCGGTCGTCGACATCGACGACCCGTATGTCAAGCCCCTCCAACCGGCCGGCCAATCCGGCGGTGGTGATAGCTGCGACCGGGGTGGCATCGCCGACCATGAACTCGATCCGGGTCGACGGCAGCGCGGGGTCGATCGGCAGATACGCCGCCCCGGCCTTGAGGACCGCCAGAATCGACATGATCGCCTCAGCCGAGCGCGACAGCAACAGCGCCACACACTCACCCGGACCGGCCCCGTACTCAACCAGCAAGTGCGCCAGACGATTCGAGGCTTCATCCAGTTCGCGATATGTCCACGATCGTCCGCCGTCGGTGAGTGCCACCGCCGCAGGTGTCCGAGCCACCTGCTCGGCGAACGCCACTGGAATCGACCCCGACGCCGGAGGGCTCATCGTCGCTCGATGACCAAGCTGGTCCAGTCGCGCGTGCTCGAGCTCATCGAGCAGATCGATCGATGACAACTTCAGGTTCGGTGCCGCGGTCATCGCCACCAACACCCGTTGCAACCGCTCGATCAATACCTCGATGCTGGTCGCGTCGAAGACATCGGTGCGGAACTCCACTGCCCCCGAGATCCCGGCGGGCTCGCCATCTTCGCTCCACCGTTCAGCCATCGAGAAGGTCAAATCCATACGGGCAGTGCGCGTATCCGCCGGCAGGGGCGTGACCTGCAGATCGCCCAAACTCAACCCGGCTGCGGGGTCGGAGTCCTGCCCCGCGAAGTTCTGCCAGGCCAACAACACCTGGACCAGTGGCGAGTGCGTCAGCGACCGCGTGGTGGTGAGGCGCTCCACCAACACCTCGAACGGCACATCCTGGTGCTCGTAAGCGGCGAGACTCCGTGCGCGGACTTGCGCGAGAAGCTCGGTGACGGTCGGGTCACCGGCCATCTCGACCCGAAGGATCAAGGTGTTGACGAAGAAACCCACCAACTGCTCGAGGGCGGCGTCGCCGCGTCCGGCGATCGCAAATCCAACGGCCACATCGCTGCTGGCGCTCAACTTGGCCAACAGCACCGACAACGCAGCTTGCACAACCATGAAACTCGTCGCGTCGTGCTGTCGAGCCAGGCGGGCGACCTGTTGCTGCAACTCGGGCGGCCACTCCAGGCCCACCGAGGCTCCCCGATAATCGGCCACCGCCGGGTAGGGGCGATCCGTGGGTAGCTGCAACTGTTCGGGCATACCCGCCAGTGCCTGCTCCCAGTAAGCCAACTGCGCGGCCATCCGGCTATCGGGGTCGTTGATGTCCCCCAATTGGGCGCGCTGCCACAGCGTGTAATCAACGTACTGCACCGGTAGCGGATCCCAGCCGGGCTCCTCACCCGAGCACCGGGCCGCATAGGCCACGCCCAGGTCAGCCACCAGGGGCGTGACCGACCAGCCGTCCGCGGCAATATGGTGCACCACCGCCACCAGCACGTACTCATCCTCTGCGAGCCGGAAAAGCGCTGCACGCAACGGGATTTCATTCGCCAAGTCGAACGTGTACAGCCGCGCCGCATCAACTTCCTCGGCCAGCCGGTCTGACGGCCAACCGCTGGCATCGACCACCTGCCATCCGAAGTCAGCCTCCGCGACCGGCAGCACCAGTTGCTGCGGGACTCCCTCGGGAGCCACGAACATCGTGCGCAAACTCTCGTGGCGGGCCACCACATCCGCCAACGCCGCACCCAGCGCGTCGGTGTCCAGACGCCCCGCCAACCGCAGCGCGACCGCCATGTTGTAGATCGCCGAGGGGCCCTGTAACTGGTCGATGAACCACAAGCGGTTCTGCGCAAACGACAACGGCACCACCGCAGGTCGTTGCGCTGGTACCAACGGCGCCAACGCGCCGCCTTCACCCACCCGAGACGCCAATCGGGCCACCGAGGGAGCCTCGAACAACGCGCGGACCGAAAGCCCGGCATCGAACGCCTTGTTGACCGCGGCGATCACCCGCATCGCCGACAGCGAGTCCCCACCGAGATCGAAGAACGAGTCGTCGACTCCGACCCGGTCCGACCCCAGCACCTCGGCATAGATGCCGGCCAGGATCTCCTCGGTCAACGTCGCCGGCGCGCGGTACCGGTCCACATCGGCGTACTCCGGTGCGGGCAGGGCTCGCTTGTCGACCTTGCCGTTGACTGTCAGCGGTATCGCGGCCATCGAAACCACCGCTGCCGGAACCATATACGCCGGGAGCCGCTCGGCCAGCGCGGACCGAATCTCGGTCTCCTCCGCTGTACCCGTCACGTAGCCGACGAGACGCTTGTCGCCCGGGCGATCTTCCCGTGCGACGACCACCGCGTCTTCCACTCCGTCCAGAGCGCTCAGCGCGGCCTGGATCTCACCGAGCTCGATGCGATATCCGCGTATCTTGACCTGCTCATCGGCACGGCCCAGATACTGCAACTCGCCTTCCGAACTCCACCGCACCAAATCGCCGGTGCGATACATCCGTTGGCCTGGCGCACCCGAACCACCGAACGGACAGGCCACGAACCGCGAGGCGGTCAATGGGCCACGGCCCACGTACCCGTACGCCAGTCCGGCGCCGCCCACGTACAACTCGCCGACCACGCCGGCGGGCACCGCACGGAGCCAGCCGTCCAGCACGAAGAAGCCGAGGTGGGCGAGGGGGCCTCCGATCGGACTGACCGCGCTGCCCACGTCGTCGGCAACGATCTCCCTCAACGACGCGTGCACCGTCGTCTCGGTGATGCCGTACATGTTGAGCAACCGCGGTTCGCCCGCATGAGTCTGCAGCCAAGCCCGGAGGCGATGTGGCTCGAGCGCCTCGCCGCCGAACACAACCGTTTCGAGCGTGTTTCGATACCGCGCTCCTGGCGAGACGGCATCAGCGGCTTGGAGCGCATAGAACGCCGAGGGCGTCTGGCTGAGAACACTGACATTCTCACTGATCAACAAGGCATGCAGATCTTCTGGTGAACGGACGACCGTATCGGGCACCACCACCAGCCGCCCCCCGCGCAGCAACGCGCCCCACATCTCCCACACCGAGAAATCGAAGGCGAGGGAATGGCATTGGGACCACACACCAGCGGCGGGCACCTCGGAATTCAACGTCTCCAGCAGCCGGATCACGTTTTCGTGGGGTACCGCCACGCCCTTCGGAGTCCCCGTCGTGCCCGAGGTGTAGATGAGGTAAGCGATATCGTCGGGCATCGGGGCCGGCAGGGCCGTGCTGGGCTGGTCGTCGATCCTGGCATCGCCGACATCAATGGTGACCGACCCGTGACCCGCCACTCGCGATGCCAATTCGGTAACGGTGATCGTGACGATCGGGGCAGCGTCGCCGAGCATGAACTCGATCCGTGCGTCTGGGTGCGCTGGGTCCATCGCCAGATAGGCCGCCCCGGTCTTGAGCACCGCGAGGATCGCCGCGATCGCCTCGGCCGACCGTGGCAACAGCAACGCGACCCGCTTCCCGGGACCCGCTCCATATTCAACCAGTAAGTGCGCCAACCGGTTCGACGCCTCGTCCAATTCCCGGTAGGTCCACGACTGCTGCCCATGACTCAGCGCCACTGCTTCGGGGGTGCGCGCCGTCTGCTCTTCGTACAGCGCCGGAATCGACAGCGACGCAGGTACGCGCCGCGCCAGTGCCGCGCTGTTTCCCCACCCGTAGATACGGGCATGCTCAGTCTCGTCTAGCAGGTCGACCCACGAAAGTCGTCGCATCGGTTCGACGGTCATCGCCACCAACACCCGCTGCAACCGCTCGATCAGCGTCTCGATGCTGGCGGGGTCGAACACATCGGTGCGGAATTCCACCTCGCCGCGTATCCCCGTTGGTTCGCCGGCCTGGCTCCAATACTCGCCCAGCGTGAAGGTCAAGTCCACACGCGCGGTGCGAGTATCCACGGCCAACGGCGTGACTTGTGCGTCACCCAGGCCCAAGCCCGCGATGTCGTTGTCCTGACCGGTAAAGTTCTGCCACGCCAACAACACCTGTACCAGCGGCGAGTGCGTCAGCGACCGGGCGGGGTTGAGCCGATCGACCAGCACCTCGAACGGCACGTCCTGGTGCTCATAGGCCGCCAGACCGCGTCCTCGCACCTGCGTCAACAGGTCGCCAAACGTGGGGTCACCCGCCAAGTCGACGCGCAACACCAACGTGTTGACGAAGAAACCCACGAGGGCGTCGAGCGCCGGGTCACTGCGTCCGGCGATCGCGAAGCCCAGCGCGACATCACTGGTGGCGCTGACCTTGCCCAACAACACCGCCAGCGCCGCCTGCACGAGCATGAAGCTGGTGGCGTCGTACTCACGCGCCACCACGGCGATTCGCTGCTGCAGCTCCGCCGACCACTCCAGCTCGACTGTGGCGCCGCGGTAATCGGCTACCGGCGGATAGGGTCGATCCGTCGGCAACTCCAAGCGTTCCGGCAGCCCGGCCAACACTTGCTCCCAGTAAGCCAACTGCGCAGAGATTCGGCTGTGCGGATCGGTCAGATCACCCAACTGCGCCCGTTGCCAGAGCGTGTAGTCGACATACTGCACCGGCAACGGTTCCCAGCTCGGAGGCCGCTCTGAACACCTGGCGGCGTATGCGACCGCGATATCGGTTACCAGTGGCCTGATGGACCAGCCATCAGCAGCAATATGGTGCACCACCGCCACCAGCACGCGCTCCCGGTCGTTGAGGCGGAAAAGCGTTGCCCGCAGGGGGAGTTCACCAGCCAGGTCGAACGGGTGCTGCACCGCGGCATCGATGGCGTCGGCAAGCTGGTGCTCCGGCCATCCATCGGCATCGACGACGCTCCAGCCGAACTCAGCCTCTTCGATCGGGACGACCAACTGCTGCGGAACCCCGTCGGGCGCCACAAACAACGTGCGCAGACTTTCATGGCGGGCGACCACATCGGAGAACGCTTCACCCAACGCGCCTTCGTCGAGGGGACCATCCAGTCGAAACGCCACGGCCATGTTGTAGATCGGTGACGGCCCCTGCAACTGGTCGATGAACCACAACCGGTTCTGGGCGAACGACAACGGCACCAGCTCAGGCCGCTGCACCGGCACCAAGGGCTCCAACTGCGTTGATTCGTCACCGACGCGGGGCGCCAACTGCGCCACGGAGGGCGATTCGAACAACGCGCGCACCGAAAGACCGGCATCCAGACTTGCGTTGACTGCAGCGATCACCCGCATCGCGAGCAGCGAATCCCCACCCAGCTCGAAGAACGAATCATCTACCCCGACGCGGTCCAACCCCAATACTTGCGCGAAGACCCCGGCGATGACCTCCTCGGTTTCGCTCTGCGGCGCCCGGAAGGGCGTCGCGGCGAACACCGGTTCCGGCAGCGACTTCCGGTCGATCTTTCCCGAAGAGGTGAGGGGGAACTCCTCGAGCACCACGATCTGTGAAGGAACCATGTACTCCGGCAACCGCGCTGTCAGCTGCTGTCGGACCGCGGTGAGTTTCGTGTTGGTGTCCGGGTCGTTGGCAGTGGTGATGCGCTGACGCGTGCTGTTGGATGGCAGATACAGGTCGGTCAGTGGTGAATCCTGCTGTCCCTCGAGGAAAACGGCGTCGACGGTGCCGGGATCAGCGCCCCAGGTGACGACGACGCGATAACCGGCAGCCTCACCGATGCGGTGCAGTTGATCGGGTGTCACCGCGTCTTGGTTTGCCGCGATCGCTTCGGCGAGTGCCTCATCGACGGATTCGCCCGCAGCCAACGCCCTTTCGATGTAGACATCTGTGACAAGCCCGGCTCGCGGGATTTCGGTGACACGGACCATCACGGGGTGTTGGGTGGTCAACTGGTCTTGCAGCCCACGAAGGCCCGCACATTCGGTCCACGCCCATGACGGCACGTCAGCCAGTGAGCGCACCGCGACGGGCGACTTGTGGATCACGACGTCATAGCGGTAGCGGGTCAGTTCGTTGTCGGCCCGCCCCCGTTTGGCTTGGATATCGAGTCCGGCCACCTCCTGCTGATCGGCGACCCAGGCGGTGAAAAACTCTGGCGCGAGCAGTAACTCGACTTCGCTGACCAGGGCGCGTTGGACGCGCTCACGAATTTCGTTGGTGTCGCTGGTTTCCGCGCGGGCCAACGCAACCGCCGTTTGGAGCGCACCCTGCAGCGTGTGATTGCGAACATCACCGATGAACAGGGAGCCACCGGGGGCGAGCAACCGCATCGCCACCGCCAGCACCTCGGTCAGGTAGGCGGCGCTGGGGAAGTACTGGATGACCGAGTTGAGCACCACCACGTCGAAATGACCTTGTGGGAGCTCATCGATCGCATCGGCCGGCTGCACCAACAGGCGCACCCGATCGCCCCACGGCTGAGCAGTCACGGCCGTTTGGAGAGCCTGGATCGTCGGCGCGGAAAAGTCTGTCGCCCAATATTCGTCGCAGAGCGGAGCAATCTGAGACAACACCAACCCAGAGCCCGCACCGATCTCGAACACCCGCTGCGGCCGAAGGGCCATGATCCGGTCGACGGTGGCCGACTGCCATTCCAACATCTCGTCGAGCGGAATCGGGTCGTCGGTCAGGCTGCTGTTCCAGCCCCGGAAGTCCTTGCCGAAGTCGCGAGTATCGGCCTCGGCGTCGTACAACTCGTCGTAGACGTGTTGCCACTGGTTGACGATTTCCGCGTCATGATCACCCGCGCTGCTGCGATCGAAGGTGACGTAGGCGACGAGGTGGGCACCGGTATTGCCGCGATGTACCAACGCGGCGGCCTGCGTGACCTGATCGCACGCGAGCAGCGAGTTCTCGATTTCGCCCAATTCGATGCGTTGTCCGCGGAGTTTGATCTGGGTGTCGGCGCGACCCAGGTAATCCACTGTCCCGGTGCGGGTCCAGCGCACCAGGTCACCGGTTCGGTACATGCGTGTTCCCGTGGGCCCGTGAGGGTTTGCCACGAAGCGATCCGCGGTGAGGTCCGGCCTACCCATGTAGCCGTGCGCCAATGCGGGGCCGCCTAGGTAGAGCTCGCCCACCACCCCGACGGGCGCCGGGTTCAGCCGCGCGTCGAGTACCAGGGCGGACACCCCGGCGATGGGCGCGCCGATTCCCACTGGCTGGCCCGGCTCGATCGTGGAACTGGAAGTGGCCCAGATCGTGGTCTCGGTGGGACCGTACGCGTTGAACATCCGGCGATCCGTAGCCCATGCGGCCGCCAATTCTGTCGGGCACGCTTCGCCCGTGGTGATGAGAGTGTCCACGTTGTGGAGCCGACCGCGATCCAGCGTGGAGAGCACTGTCGGTGTGAGCGTTGCGGCGTTGACCCGTTGGCTTTCAAGCAGTCTCGTCAATGCTTCACCGGCGTATGCATCGGGTGGCACCACCACCAAGGCCGCGCCCGACCCTGCCGCCAGAAGCACCTCACCGATCGACACGTCGAAGGTCGGCGCGGCCACCAACAACAGCCGGGTGTCGGCACCCATTCCGTAGACTTCGTGGAGCGCGGCAACTCCCAACAAGCCGGCGTGGCTGACAGCCACTCCCTTCGGGGTGCCGGTGGATCCCGAGGTGAAGATCACGTGGGCCGTGTTGTGTGCCTGCAGCGGCGCCAACCGGTCCGCGTCGGTGATGGGATCGACTGGTTGCGCCGACAAGTCCAGATCGTCGATACGCAGAATGGGGCGGTCACCCGTCCCGGCGATGGTTCCCTCCCCGACGGTCAGAACACACACCGCGGACACCGCGTTCAACACAGTGGTGATCCGCTCGACTGGATAGGCGGGGTCCACCGGCACGTAGGCCCCACCGGCCTTCATCAGCGCCCACCAGGCCACGACCAACTCCGCGCAGCGTTCCATCGCCACGCCCACGGCGCGCTCGGGACCCACACCTGCCTCGATCAGTGCCCGCGCCAAACGCGTCGACCACTCGTCGAGCTCGCGATAGGACCATTCTCGGTTGCCATCGACGAGGGCCACCGCATTCGCATCGGTGGCCACCGCACTGGCCAGCAGCTGTGGCGCCACACCCACCGGCGCCGTCACCGTATTACCCGACCACTCCTCTAGCACCAGTTGACGCTCGTCGTCGTCGAGTAGGGGCACATCGCCGACTACTGCCGAAGCGTCAGCGACCGCTGCTTCGATCACTCGACCGAACCAGCTGACCAACCGCTCGATGGTGGCTCGCTCGTACAAGTCCGTGGCGTACAACACCATGCCGGCGGCCATCGGCGCCGCCGGATCTTCGGTCGGTACCTCCCCCAACTCGATGTCGAGATCGAACCGGGCCGTGCGGGTGGTGACCGCCTGCTGTTCTATGCCGACCTCGTCCAACGTCAGCACTTCGGGACGCATGTTGTTCTGGAAGACCATCAACACTTGGAACAGCGGGTTGTGCGAAGTCGACCGCGCGGGGTTGAGCTGTTCGACGAGCAATTCGAACGGAACATCCTGGTTGCTATAGGCATCGAGTGCTTTTCGGCGCACTTCGGCCAGCACATCGCCGAACGGCTGCCCCGACTTGACGCCTACCCGCAAAACCCAGGTGTTGACGAAGAATCCGACGAGGTCGTCGAGCGCTTGGTCGGACCGTCCAGCGATCGGGGTACCCATGACCACGTCTTCGCCTGCGCCGGCGCGGTGCAGCACGATCGCCATGGCGGCCTGCAACACCATCGAGGGCGTCGCGTTATGCGCCGCCGCCAACTGCTTGACCCCGGCCCACACCTGGGGTTCGATGCGGAGTTCCACTTCGTCACCGCGGTAACTGGCGACCGGCGGGCGCGCTCGGTCCGGTGGAAGCGTGACGAGTTCCGGGAGGTCCGCCAGCTCTTGTCGCCAATACTGCAGCTGCCCCGCGATCACGCTGTCTGGATCGGACTCGACCCCCAGCCAATCTTGTTGCCACAAGGTGTAATCGACGTACTGCACCGACAACGGCGCCCACTCAGGCGCGTGACCCTGTTGGCGGGCGCGATACGCCTCAGCCACGTCACGGACCATCGGCGCCAGCGACCATCCGTCAAAAGCTATGTGGTGGACAACGATTCCCACGACGTACTGTTCTGGCCCCACCGAGTAGATCCGCGCGAGGATCGGGATCTCCGCTGACAGATCAAATCGATACCCCGCCAGCGCCACCAACTCGGCGGCCACATCTCCTTCACGGGACGAGACGACCGCGGGCCCGCGTCTCCACATCCCCTGCCGTGCGGGCAACACCGCCTGGAACGGCACTCCGTCGATGTCCGGGAACGTCGTGCGCAGAGCTTCATGACGAGCGATGACGTCGTCTAGGGCCGCACCCAGCGCTTCTACATCCAGCGCCCCGGTGATCCGGAACGCGGTCGGAATGTTGTATGTGGCAGCGCCGCCCTCGAACTGGTTGAGGAACCACAATCGGTTCTGGGCGAATGACAGCGGCACCACCGAAGGCCGTTCACCGGCCACCAGCGGCTTACGCCGACCCGCATCTCCCCCGATACGGGGAGCCAGCTCGGCTACCGTGGGCGCCTCGAACAATGCGCGCACCGCGAGACCGGCATCCAGGCTGGTGTTGATGGCGGCGATGACCCGCATCGCGGACAGTGAATCACCGCCCAGGTCGAAGAACGAATCGTCGACTCCGACCCTCTCCACACCGAGCACCTGCGCATACAGCCCCGCCAGGATCTCCTCCGTAACGGTGCTCGGGGCGCGGTAGTTATCGACCGCTTTGTACTCCGGCGCGGGCAGGGCGCGCTTGTCCAGCTTGCCGTTGACGGTCAGTGGCAGCGCCTCGATCGCCACCACAGCGGCTGGAACCATGTAAGAAGGCAGCCGGTCGGCCAACGCGGCACGAAGCTCGGCGGGATTTGCAGTGCCGGTGAAGTACCCCACCAGACGCTTGTCCCCGGGGCGGTCCTCCCGAGCGATCACGACAGCCTGTTGCACTCCATCGAGACCGGCCAGCGCGGCTTGGATTTCACCGAGTTCGATGCGATATCCGCGGATCTTGACCTGCTCGTCGGCTCGTCCCAGATAACGCAATTGGCCGTCGGCGGCCCAGTACACCAGATCGCCGGTGCGATACATCCGGGCCCCGGACTCCCCGAAGGGGCAGGCCATGAATCGGGATGCGGTCAACCCCGCGCGTCGCACGTACCCGTACGCCAGCTGGGGACCAGCCAGGTACAACTCGCCGACCACCCCGGCCGACACGGGATGCAACCACTTGTTCAGCACGAAGTATGCGGCAGTGGGCAAGGGCGGGCTGATCGGCGGCACATCGGTACCCGGGGCGAGCGGCGCGCTGAGGGCCACCCACATCGTCGCCTCGGTCGGGCCGTATTCGTTGATCATGACCCGGTCGGCGGCCCACCGATCGACGACCTCGGTGGGGCAAGCCTCTCCGCCCACCATCACGGTGACCGAGTCCAGGAGCTCCGGCTTCAAGATCCCCAGGGCAGAAGGGGTTTGGCACAAAATGGTGACCTTCTCGGCCGCCACCAGATCGTGGAAGTCCTCCGACGAATTGGCCACCAATTCGGGCACCACGACGAGTCGCCCACCATGCAGAAGGGCACTGAATATCTCCCAGCCGGAGATGTCGAAGGCATAGGAGTGCCACTGAGACCAGACCTGATCGGGCCCCGCCAACGCAGGATCCAATGATCCAATCAACTCGGTGACGTTGCTGTGCGAGATGACCACCCCTTTGGGGGTGCCGGTCGTTCCGGAGGTGTAGATGATGTAGGCGACGTCGTCTGCGGCCGGCGCCGGCACGCTCGTGGTGGGGTACGCGTCGATGCGGGGATCGGCGATGTCGATCACCGGTAGATCGCAGCCGGCCAGGCGGTCAGCCAAGTCCGAAATTGTGATTGCCGCCAGCGGCGCCGCGTCGGCGGCCATGAATTCGATGCGTGTCGGCGGGTGTGCGGGATCGATCGGCAGATAGGCCGCGCCCGTTTTCAGGACCGCCAGAATCGAGACGATGGCCTCGGCCGAGCGCGGAAACATCACGGCGATACATCGGCCCGGACCCGCTCCACGATCGATCAACAGGTTCGCCAGACGGTTACTGGCATCGTCCAATTCGCGATAGGTCCACGTTTCACCATCACAACGGATGGCCACCGCCTCTGGGGCACGTGCAACCTGCTCGGCGAACATGGCCGGTATCGACACCGTCGAACTCGCCGTCCGCGCCAACAGTGCCCGATTGCCCCACACGTCGAGATCTGCACGCTCATTCCCCGCGAGCAGTTCGATCGACGAGAGCCGCCGATTCGGGTTGACGGTCATGGCCGTCAACACCTGTTCCAGGCGGGCCGTCAAGTCCGAGACGCCAAAACTCGAGAATGGCTGCAGAGCACCTGAGACGCCAAGGGAAAGCCCGTCGCCCTCGCTGAGAAAGAGCAACCCGAAGCCGTCGCCCGCGGCACCAGGATTGGTGAATGACGCGGATGCTGCGATGCCACCGAAGGACAGATTGAATATGGACGGAAGGAAATTGACCGTGACCCGGTCGCCCGACTGCAACGGCCCGCTTGCACGGGTCCTTCGCTCGAGGGAGCGAACCGGAAACCTCTGATGCTGCAGAGCTTCTCGGATCCGAGTGTCGACATACCCGCAGAAGTCGGCCACCGTGGCTTTCGGCGAGACGTTCAGGACCAGCGGAACCACCCCGGCAACCATGCCGGGAAGAGTCTTCAGCTCGGGACGGTCCCTCCTGTTGACAGGGAAGTCGAGCACCACCTCTGTGCCGTCGACGCTCCACTGGCAAACCAGGAGTGCGCACGCCGCAGTGATGACCGACGAGCGGGGCACATTCCAGGCGTCGGCCATCTCATCGACTCGCTGGAGCAGCGCCCGGGCCAAGGGCACTGGCGAAGAGGACGATTGCGGATCCTGCTCGTGCAGCGTCCCTGGAAGTCGGTACGAGCTTCCGCTCTCCGCCGGGATGTTCTTGGTCCAGTAATCCAGATCTTCGAGATAGTCATCGGATGCTTGGTACTCCGACTCGCAGTTCACCAAGTCCTGCAGCGAGCCGAACACCGAGGGGGGAATCGGTGTCCCGGAAACGATTGCCGAGTAGAGAGATGCAACCCGATGGCCTACCAGGACGAGCCCGGCTCCATCTGCGACGATGTGGTGGCACGTGGCGAACAGATGAAATTGATCCGCGCGCGTCTGGAATAGGGCGTATCTGAACAAAGGGCCGCTGAAAGGCATCGGCGTTTCTTGGATCGACAACGCCGTCCGATAGGCCTCTTCCACGGCGTTGTCGGATTCGGTCAGGTCAAAGAACGGCAACTCGATATCGGGATAATCGACCGCTTTCTGGAGAACCTGGCCGTTCTCCTCGAAGAACGAAGCTCGCCCGGGTTCGGCTTCGCGCACGGCCCGCGCGATCGCCCACTCGAGAGCATCGCGGTCGATCCGACCGTCGATCCTCACGAAAAGGCCGACATGCCACTCCGTCGCGAGTTGGCCCATCTGCTGTGCGAGCCATATATCGAGTTGTCCCCGCGTCAGCTGAAGCGCCTCATCGAGCGAGGCAGAAGCATTCCCCCGTGCCAGCTGAAGTGTTTCCTTGTCGCTATCCACCAGCCCCCCAAAAAACCAGTCGGTCTAGGCTTCAGTACTTCGGGCCTGTGCGAGCCTGTCGCGAAGGCTCTTGGGCCTGATGTCGGGCCAGTTCTGTTCGATGTAGTCGAGACACGACGCGCGATCCGCTTCTCCGTAAACGACGCGCCAGCCCGCTGGAACATCGGCGAAAGTCGGCCACAGGCTGTGTTGTTCCTCTTCATTGACCAATACGAAGAAGGTGCCATTGTCGTCGTCGAATGGATTGGTACTCACAGTCCTCCTGACCGCGTCGTCTAATGTGTGCGACCGCACCAAACCATACTTAAGAGAGCCGACCTGTTCAGGCATTTGGCAAAGTTTTTCTCGGGCCCAGGTCTTCGCAGGTGCGGTGCGTTTCAGCAAACGCTGCGAAGGGGCCGCTAACGAGAGATAGATCTGCGCTGCGACGACGACCGCGTGAGCGACCGCCGATGTCCGCGCTTGGCCCAAGAGCGATCGTCGCCCACAAAGCTGATGCCGTTAGGGGCCTTTACAATCGGACAAACCGGAGTGCGAAAGCGTCGGCCCAGCTTTCGCGTCGCTCACTTGGTCTGTCCACCGACGCCCGCACGCCGGCCAAGGTGGTCGTAGGCCAGCAAATTATGCACATGTGTCAGTAGCGCGAGCGAATCCTTGCCTGCGAAAGCACAGGCTCACAGGAAATGCGGAGCCGTCGTGTGGGCAAACGACTGGCAGGATCCGCCACGATTGGCTCGCAAAGAAGTTGGGGAAAAACAGCGTGCGGGCTGACACGCCACATTGATTACGTGTGTCAGCCCGCACGCTGGCAGAACTAGATCATTCGATTCGATGCCTGGCACAACGAACAGTTCCGCCAAACAGCCGCACTCGCCCTGCGGCCCGTCCGGTTCAGGCCTGAATCGAAGCTCGCCGCCCAGGTGACCTAGAAGTTGTTACAGGTGTTGAAAACTGTTTGGTAGAGGCCGATGTACGGCTGATTCTCCGGCGATGCCGCGATTTGCTGCGCCATCCGCTGCCGCGTATCCGGGGGGGCGGCTAAGAATTGTTGCAGCCCGGCCTTCATTGCGTCATTGGAATTGAAGACAGATGCGGCCACTGGATCTGCCGCGTTCAACGCCGCCATGAGTTGCGGGTAGGTGCACGTGGTGTTGACAGCCGGACCGAGGTCAGGAGTTGCCGACGCGACCCCGGCACCGGCGGTCGCCGACAACGCCAGACCCGCTATGCCAACGGCCACTCGGGTCATCGTCAGTTTGATCATGTGTGTACCTCTCGTTCGGATGGATCCAGATTCCACTGCGTTTGATCGTTCTGCCGCCCCTGAACGTTTCATTACCCTCAGACCGGCGCGCTCAAGCCAAGTCCCACTGCCCCCTCATGCACTGTCGGATGCCGCCGCCAAGACTGGTCGCAGTAGACGCTGGCCAAATCTTGTTGGTCTAATTATCCATTTGCTGCTCGGCCGACGATACCAGTTCACCGACAACCGAAACAGCGAGTCAGCAAGCGCGAGCGCGCGTGGTCTGGCCTTGCCTACCGCTGTTCACCGAGTAGCGCACGAACCAGGGGGCGAGGACCATACGGCTCGAGCATTCGGCTTGCAGGCCGGGGTCGCACCCTCTGCGGCCACCAGAACCACCGTCCCAGGAGCGCTGCGATCGACGGTGTCATGAAGGCGCGGACCACCAAGGTATCGAACAGAAGACCGACCCCAATGGTGGTACCCACTTGGCCGATGATGCGGAGGTCGCTGACGACCATGGACATCATCGTGAAAGCGAACACCATGCCCGCGGACGTCACGACCTTCCCTGTACCGCCCATCGCCCGAATGATGCCGGTGTTCAACCCGGCGCCTATCTCCTCTTTCATCCGCGATACCAGCAGAAGGTTGTAATCCGACCCCACCGCCAAGAGGATGATCACCGACATCGCGAGCACAAGCCAGTGCAATTCGATTCCGAGAATATGCTGCCAGATAAGGACCGAGATTCCGAAGGACGCGCCGAGCGAAAGTGCGACGGTCCCCACGATGACAAGTGCGGCCATAAGGCTTCGCGTGATGATGAGCATGATGGCGAAAATGAGACACAGCGCCGCTACGCCCGCAATCAAGAGATCGAAGGTAGCGCCGTCTTGCATATCCTTATACGTCGCCGCAGTTCCGCCGAGGTAGATCTGCGCATTCTTGAGTGGTGTCGTCTTGAGCGCCTCCTCGGCAGCCACTCTTATGGCATCGACGCGTGCGAGCGCCTCCGGTGTCCCGGGCTCATCACGATGCGAGATCATCAGACGCATCGCCTTGCCGTCCGGTGAGAAGAAGAGATTCATGGCGCGTTTGAAGTCCTCATTTTCAAAGACTTCGGGAGGCAGGAAGAAGGAGTCATCGTTCTTGGCGGCGTCGAAAGCCCTGCCCATCGCGGTCACATCCTCAGTCGATTCCTCCATTTGATTGAGGAATCCCGACATGGTGCTGTGCATGGTCAAAACCATCATCCGCATCGTTTTCATCGACTCGACCATCTCGGGCATCACGGCGAGCAATTGCGGCATAAGCTGATCCAGGTGATCCATTTCGGTGACCAGCTGACGCAATTTTAGGCTGACTCTATCGGCGCCATCGAGAGTGTCGAATATGGATCTGATCGCCCAGCAGATGGGGATGTTGAAACAGTGCGGCTCCCAGTACAAGTAATTACGAAGCGGCCGAAAGAAATCGTCGAAATCGGCGATGTTGTCTCGCAACTCATTTAACGTATCTTCCATCTCGTGAGTAAGGCCGTTCATGCGATGGGTGATCTCGTAAAGTTGCCGCGTCAGTTCATAGTTCCGCTGCATCAAAGCGATCATCTTGCTCATATCGTCAGCTTGCTTCAGCAAGCCGTCCATTCGGGCTTGCTGAAATGGCAACATCTGCTTTTGACTGGCCATCTGAATGCTGATCAAAAAGGGTATCGAAGTCCGTTCGATCGGGGTCCCCTCGGGCCGTGTTATACCCTGTACCCGCGCAATTCCAGGTACGGCGAACACGTTCTTGGCGAGTTTGTGCAGAACCAGAAAATCCGCGGGATTACGCATATCGTGGTCTGACTCGATCATCAGAATCTCGGGCATCATCCGGGATTGCGGAAAGTGCCGCTCGGCGGCTGCATAACCGAGATTGGCGGGAATGTCCTGCGGCACATATTCGCGGTCGTTGAAGCTGCTCCGATATGCCGGAAGCGCCAGCAGACCCACAAGCGCTACGGCACAAGTCGCAGCCAGAATGGGGCCTGGCCATCGGACGATAGCCGTGCCCAACCGTCGCCACCGTCGAACGGCGATCTTGCGCTTGGGCTCGAACAGCCCTAACCTGCCTCCCACTGCGATCACTGCCGGAACGAGCGTGACAGCCACGGCGACCACCATGAGCATGCCCACCGCCCCTGGGACGCCCAGCGTCTCAAAATACGGCAGGCGGGTAAAACTCAGGCAGTAGATCGCGCCGGCGATGGTCAGGCCGGAACCCAATACGACTTTGGTGACGCTGCGGTAGGTGGTGTAGAAGGCGCGCTCCGGGTCCTCACCGGCCTGGCGCGCCTCGTGGTATCGCCCGAAAAAGAAGATCCCGTAATCCGTGCCCGCCGCGATGCCGAGCGACACCAATAGGCTGACTGCGAACGTTGAGAGATCCATTATCTCGTGCATGGCCAAGAGTGCGACGACCCCCCTCGCCACCTGCACCTGGATGCCCATGCTGAGCAGCACGAAAAAGACTGTGATGATTGATCGGTAGACGAAAAGCAGCATCACCAGGATCACCACGAGGGTCACTATGGTGATCTTGAGAATGGAGTCGTCGCCGGCCCTGTTCATGTCGGCCACCAACGGCGCGGGACCCGTCACGAAGGCGGCGACGCCCGGCGGCGTGGGCACTCCATCGACGATGTCTCGGACTGCCCGAACGGATTCGTTTGCCAGCGCCTCGCCCTGATCACCGGCGAGATTGACCTGAACGTAGGCGGCCTTGCCGTCACTACTCTCCGCGCCAGGGGCCGTTAGGGGATCCGCCCAGAAATCCTGTACATGGTTCACATGCTCCGGGTCATCGCGCAATTGGCGGATCAACTCGTCGTAGTAAGCATGCGCGTCGGGCCCGAGCGGTTTGTCGCTCTCCAGGACGATCATCGCGAAGCTGTCAGAATCGGATTCCTTGAACACCTCGCCCATATGCCTCATCGCTTGGTACGACGGGGCGTCTTCAGGAACCTGCGATACGGAGCGTTCCTTGCCGACCTGCTCGAGCGAAGGGATCCCGAAGAACAGGTACGCAGTGATGGCCAACCAGACAACGATGATCGGCACCGAGAGTAGGTAAACCGCTCGCGCGATGAACGGCGGTCTGTCGGTGGTATGCGGGTCGCTCATACTGCCTTCGACACGCGCAAAGACGGATCGTTCACGGTCACCAGCCCTAACGGTCCTGCTTCAGCAGCAGGGAACGTACCAATGGACGAGTCCCGAAAGGCCGAAGCATTTGACTGGATGGTCGGGGGCGTACACGGCGCGGCCACCAGAACCAGCGTCCAAGCAGCGCAGCGATCGACGGTGTCATCAGCGCACGCACGATCAACGTATCGAAGAGCAAACCGATCCCAATGGTGGAGCCCACTTGGCCCAACGTTCGGAGATCGCTGACCAACATTGCGAACATCGTGAATGCGAACACCAGGCCCGCGGCGGTCACCACTCGGCCGGTACCGGCCATCGCCCGGATGATGCCGGTGTTCAACCCGGCGCCTATTTCCTCCTTTATCCGGGAGACCAGTAGAAGGTTGTAATCGGAACCGACAGCCAAGAGGACGATCACCGACATCGCGAGGACCACCCAGTGGATTTGAATGCCGAGGATGTGCTGCCAGATGAGGACGGATAGACCGAACGCCGTACCGAGCGACATCGCGACGGTGCCGACGATGGTCAAGGCCGCAACAAAGCTCCGAGTCATGATCAGCATGATGATGAAAACGAGGCAAAGAGCCGCCACACCCGCAATCAACAGGTCGTATGTCGAACCCTCGACCAGATCCTTGGAGAGCGCCGCGGTGCCCCCCATAGAGACTTTGGCGCTTTCTAACGGCGTTCCTTTCAGCGCCTCCTCGGCAGCTGTTTTTATCGGCTCCACCCGCGAGATGCCCTCCGGTGACGCAGGGTCGTCCCGCTGCGTGATGAGCATCCGCGCCGCCTTCCCGTCCGGCGTCAAGAAAACATCCATGACCTTCTTGAAATCTTTGTTCTTGAATATGTCCGGCGGGAGGTAGAAGGAGTCGTCATTTTTGGCCGCGTCGAAAGCCTTGCCCATGGCGGTGGCGTTCTCGCTGCCCTCCTCCATTAGAGAGATCGTTCCGGACATGGTGCTGTGCATCGTCAGCATCATCGTCCGCGTGCTCTCCATCGTCGCGATCATCGGCGGGAACTGTGCGAGCAGCTGCGGCATCAGCAAATCGAGCTGATCGAGATTGGTGACGAGTTCGCGCATCGTGACGGTGATCTCGTCGAGGCCGTCGATCACGTCGAATACCGACCTGATCGCCCAGCAAATGGGGATGTTGAAACAGTGCGGTTCCCAGTAAAAGTAATTGCGAATGGGCCTGAAGAAATCGTCGAAATTCGCAATGTTGTCCCGCATCTCGTTCGTGATCTCTTCGAGCTCGTGCGTGGTAGCAATCATGCGGTGAGTAGTAGCGTTGAGCTCTGTCATCAGAGCAAACATGCGGTTCATCAACGCTATCGTTTTGGTCATTTCCTCGGCCTGCTTGAGCATGTCGTCCATGCGGGCCTTCTGGAATGGCAGCATTTGCATCTGGCTCGCCTGGTTCATGCTCAGCATGTACGGAATAGTCGTGTGCTCGAGCGGCTCTCCCGAGGGTCGCGTCGGACCCTGGACACGAGCAACGCCGGGTACCTCCAAAATTCCCTTGGCGAGCTTATTCAGCACCAGGAAGTCGGCGGGATTGCGCATATCATGATCTGACTCGACCATCACTACATCAGGCGTCATCATCAGAGCGGGCGGAAAATGCCGCTTGGCGGCCTCGAAGCCCTGGTTCGCATCGATGTAATCGGGGATGGTGTCCTGATCGTTGTAGCTGGGTCGATATCCCGGTAGGGCCAGGAGCCCGACGAGCGCCAATGCAAATGTCGCGACGAGGATCGGGCCGGGCCACCGAACGACAGCGGTGCCGATTCGCCGCCATTGACGGGTGATGACTCTCCGCTTCGGCTCAAACAGTCCCACGCGGCTACCCAGAGCGATTACCGCTGGTACCAATGTCAGGGCAACGGCGACCGCGACCAACACGCCCACTGAACCGGGGATGCCCAATGGTTGAAAGTACGGCAGACGGGTGAAACTCAGGCAGAAGACGGCCCCGGCGATCGTCGAGCCGGACGCCAGAACGACTTTACCGACGCTGCGATATGTGGTGTAGAAGGCTTCGAGACGATCCTCACCGGCCTGACGTGCCTCGTGATAACGCCCGAAAAAGAAGATTCCGTAGTCTGTTCCAGCCGCGATCACCAGCGACACCAACAGGTTGACCACGTAGGTGGTGAGGTCGACGGCCCCGATATCACCGAGGAAAGCGACGAACCCCCTGGCGACCTGGAGCTGAATCCCCACCATCAGCAATGACACGATAACGGTGACTATCGAACGATAGAGAAGCAGCAGCATCAAGAAGATCACCGAGATGCTCGTCGCGGTGACGAGGAAGACGGTCCTGTTACCGCTGGTTCCCAAATCAGCGACGAACGCAGACGGCCCGGTGACGTACGCCTTGACGCCAGGCGGCGCTGGCAAGCCATCGACGATGCTCCGGACGGCGGCAACCGCTTCGTTCGACTCGGCCTGACCCAGGTTGCCCATGAGATTTACTTGGACATAGACAGCCTTACCGTCGGCGCTCTGCGCAGCGCCTGCGGTCAGCGGGTCCCCCCAGAAATCACGAACGTATTCAACGTGCTGCCGATCCGCCTCAAGCTGCCGGATCAACTCGTCGTAGTAGACGTGCGCCTCGTCGCCGAGCGGCTCCTCGCCCTCTAGGACGATCATCGCCACGCTGTCGGACTGCGACTCGTCATACAGCTCGCCCATTCGCTGCATAGCTCTGAAGGACGGGGCGTCATTCGGCGTGAGTGTTATCGCGTTTTCACGCTCGACCTGTTCCAGCGACGGGACGCCGGTGCTGAGAATCACGGCAATCGCGATCCAGCCGAGAATGACGGCCGGCGCAAGCCGGTAGATCCACCGTGCGACGAATGGCGGTTTGCGGCGTACCGGAGCGATCGTCATTTCATGCGGCCTTCACCAGGCAATAAGTGAATGCATTCACTCCTTGGCTGGTCCGCTCCGCTTTGACCTCTCCGTCCACGATGATGCGGCAGCCGATGCTGCCGCCGTCGCCCTGCGTGACCAGGTTGCCCACGATCGCCGCGCCCGAGAGATCGTACGTCGCCGACCAGGGCAGACTTACTCCCTCGACATACTGCGGCTCGGCGTCGGGATCAAAGTAACTGATGTTCGCCGTCGTTCCGGGAGGTCCGAACACCTCATAGACCAGCTCTTTGGTGGTGTATGGCTCTTGCTCCTCGATTGCGGTCTCGGCGTACGAAGGACGGTTTTCTGAGCCGAAAACCGTACGCAGCCGCGACACGGTGAAACCTCCCGCAACAATCACCACGAGAATGAGCAGCGGGATCCACAACCTCTTAAAGATCCTGAAAATCGCGAATCCCCTCCGTCCGTCTCCATGTCCGTCGCTACCAGCCGCTCGAACATGCAACTACACATTGCCGCGACACGCCAGACGGCGACCCTGGGATTACCCGGAAGATCCCACGCTCGCCGTGTCGGAGTCACGGCAAACTTGAAGCGCCTCGGGGAGCAAAACCCGATCTCGATGAGTAAAGCATGCCGTCGGCCTCCACAATCTCCCCGTTCCCAACGCGATACGCGATCGTAATCCATCGCCTTCAGCGCTCCCGCACGGTATCCAGGTTGCGCCCCGGCCGACAAGTCGCATCACAGCCGTTTGCGAGCGCTGCGGACTGTACCTCCCGCCGGTCTGATGCGGAAGCGAATTCGAGGAACCGCGCTACGCCGGTCACGCTTTGTTCAGCAATCTGACGAAGGGCCAGATGGGGGGGCCGACCGATCTGGCGCCCTCCGACTTAGCGGACGATCAGTGTGATCGGTTGCGGGACTACGCGTTTGCGCGTGACGGCTGCTGGCAGTCATGGCCGCGTCTGGCGTTCCAGCCGCTCGAGCCTCACCGACCAGCGTCGGCGAAAAAGTCCAGAATCGCCGAGTTCACCACCTCGGGGCGCTCGAGAAAGCCCAGGTGGCCGGCGTCCGCGATTTCGAGGTACCGTCCGTTCGGGAAAGCGGCGGCCACCTCGGCGCCCAGATACGGCGGCATCACGAGGTCGTCGGCGAATCCCAGTACCAGCACCGGCGTAGTGATCACCCTGTAGACACGCAATCGATCGGTCTCTGGCGCCACCCCATACTGGGCGCGAACCCCGGGAGTCGGCTTCGTCGGCCACATCGTGAAGGTATCGATCCAGTCGCCAACGATTCTGTCGTCGTTCAAGGTCTTCGGCGAGAAGTTCTCGAGTAAGCGCAGTTTCGCCGCGTAACGGGGCGGAAGCTCTATACCGGCATCGACGAATTCGCGTTCGGCCACGCGAAAAAACTCGCGCGCCCGGTCGTGACGTCCGCGCGTGGCCATCAATGCTGCCTCAGTCACCAGATCGGGCCGGGCAAGCATCAGTTCTTGGGCGATATACGAGCCCATCGAGGTGGCCACGATCCGAACGGGGGCAATACTCAGCTTCTCAATCAGATTCGCGGTGTCGGCAACCATGGTCGCCGTCGTGAATCCCTCGGCATTTGCGGTTGCGCCGACCCCCCTGTTATCGAATGTGATGACGCGGTAACCCGCTGCACGGAACGCCGGCACCTGATGGATATCCCATGTGCGTCCGAGGCCACCTTGACCCGTGATGAACAGGACCGGATCTCCGTCGCCGCGGTCTTCGTAGGCCAAATCGAGCACGATTGGACGGTACTACGGCGACGTGCCGGGTTATCCTCCCGGCGTAAGGTGGAGGGCAGCTGCGGTGCGCTCACAGCGAGGCGATGTGGGGGTTAACCCCCCCTAATTGGTCGGGTCAACGCCGTTTCGGCCCACCTCGGCGTTCCGTACGTTGATGGTGTGGTCACAGTCATGAATCCAGAGGTCAAGCCGGTCCCGGCTGATACGACCTCGCCAACAGCGCGTCGGCGGATCGGTATCCTACCCAGCGCGTCGCTGATCGTAGGCGCGGTGCTCGCCATCGTTTGGCTGTGGTTACCGAGCATGCTCGTGCTGGTCGGTATCGCGACAATTCCATCGGTGGTCGGGCTTTTGGTCGCCGTGGTCGCATTCGTGTATCTGATGCGCGGCGCGCAGTGGCTGGAGCGTCTGCGAAGCGAAGCCGTATTCGGCATGAATATCCCCGCACCGCCGCGAAAATGGTCCCCTTACAAGGGCTTTGAGCGCTGGGCCCACCAATTGTGGCTCGATCTCAGCAGTGCTCAGTTCTGGAAGGGCTGCGCGCATCACCTTCTCCGGATGGTCTACGACTTACTCGCCGGTGGCCTGGCATTCGTACTGTTGGCGTTCGGATTTCTGGCACCGGCAGCGGCTATCGCCGTCAGTCACAGTGACGACGACGCCGGCCTGTACTCCCTGTCCCCGGCGCTGGCGTGGCCGCTGGCCGTGGTCGCGTTGGCGGTCGCCGCAGCGATTGTGGTCTTTGCGCCCATCCTCGACGCCCAACTCGACCGCTGGCTGCTCTCGTCGTCGCCAACCACGATGTTGCAAGACGAGGTCAACGCCCTCGCCGATGCCAGAATGGGAGCGGTCTCATCGGCGCACGCCGAGCGACGCCGAATCGAGCGCGACCTGCACGACAGTGTGCAGCCACGCCTCGTCTCGCTGGCGATGACGATCGGCCTCGCACAGACCAAGTTCGACAACGACCCGTCTGCTGCCAAGGCGTTGATCGCAGAGGCCCAGGATGACGCGAAAAACGCGATGCTGGAACTCCGCAACGTCGTGCGTGGTATCGCCCCGACGATCCTTTCCGACCGAGGGCTGGACGCCGCGCTCTCAGCGGTGGTACATCGAGCCGCCGTTCCGACAACGCTGGATATTGACCTACCGCGGCGTATTCCAGAGGAGACCGAAACTGTCGCGTACTTCGTTGTCGCCGAGTCCCTCACCAATGTCGCCAGGCACGCACATGCTTCGCGGGCCATCGTGACGGTGCGCCTCGACGAGATCGAAGACAAGCTCCACGTCTCGGTGTTCGACGACGGCCGCGGCGGCGCGCAAATCACGGACAGCGCAACCGCAACCGGTTTACGTGGTCTGGCCGATCGAGTGCGCGCGGTCCGTGGCACATTCACGGTTTCCAGTCCGGTCACCGGGTCCACGACTGTCACGGCGGTGCTGCCATGCGCATCGTGATCGCCGAGGATTCTGCGTTGTTGCGCGCAGGTGTCGAACGCATACTCGTCGATGCCGGCCATGAGGTGGTAGCGAGTGTGACTGATGCGTCGAATCTGCTCGGCCTGGTCAACGACGAAAAGCCGGATCTTGTGATCGTCGATGTCAGGATGCCTCCTACGTTCACCGATGAGGGAATTCGCGCCGCCGCGCAGCTGCGAAGCCAAAATCCAGAGTCGCCCGTATTGGTCTTGTCGCACTACGTCGAGGAGCGTTATGCCTCCGAGCTGATCACCTCGGACACCCGCGGCTTCGGCTACCTGCTCAAGGACCGCGTTGCTGACGTACCGGCGTTCCTGGACGCAGTGTCCGTCGTGGGCGGCGGTGGAACTCTCCTCGACCCAGAGGTCGTGTCCCAGATCCTCGCGCGATCGCATCGCCGGAGCGCGCTGGATCAGCTAACCCCTCGCGAACGCGACGTCCTGCAACTGATGGCCGAAGGTAGGACGAACTCTGCCATCGCCGCGACCCTGCACATTTCGACAGGTTCCGCGGAGAAGCACATCGCCTCCATCTTCACGAAATTGGGGCTTGCGCCCGACGACACCGGAAACCGCCGTGTCCTTGCGGTTCTGCGCTACCTCGAGTCTTAACAAGAAGGGATAGAAACCGTGACGACGATAGTGACGTCAGCCGATCATCGGCTCACGATGAAGACAGACCGAGAGGTTATCGAGGACGCTTTGGCACTCATCGAGGTTGACGGCGGGTGGACGCAAGGCACCTACTGCCGGGACGCCGAGGGATGTGAGGTGCACCCGACCCCGGCCGTTCCAGAGGGATGGGTACGGAAGCGCACCGAGCACGTTGGTGGAGGCGGCTATGTCGTACGAACCGAACCCGGCGCAAGGCCGTGCAGCTTCTGTCTCGGTGGGGCGCTACGAGTGGCGGCAGGCTACTGGCAGTCCGCGATGCCCCACGCCGCGCAGGCACAGATCGATCGCTTGGAGAGGCTTCTCCTGCAGATCGCCAACTCCGTCGATGTGCCGGGGTGGTTGAGCCTGCAGGCTTACAACGATGATGCACACACCACCAAGACCGACGCTGTGCTGACACTGAAGCGAGCCGCCACCTCGGTGGACCGGAGCAGCTACGTCCAGCATCCGCGTCGGACGGAGATACCACCCTTCGCGCCGGCCGCAATGAACGCCACCAAAGCCGCAATAAGGACGAGTACCGCGCGCATCGCGGAGCGGCGCCCCCCCGC
>NZ_LZIK01000065.1:0-62836 GCF_001667105.1 Mycobacterium sp. 852002-51152_SCH6134967
CCAATCTAAGAGCCAGACACCAGGTGAAAAGGATTCAACCACCGCACTACGCGGCACCTCACCTTCACACTGACGCCAATCTACGGAACCCTCGCGGCCGTCCGGACGTTTACCACGTATGGCGATGCGGCTGTTTGTCCTCTATGTGGTCATCGAGACCGCGGTCGTGGTGGCTCTGGTGTCGACGATCGGCATCGGCTGGACGCTACTGCTGCTGCTCACGACGTTCGTGCTGGGTTTCGCGCTGGCCGGATCGCAGATCAGGCGTCACGTCGGCAGGTTGCGTGCGGGCCTGACCCCGGCGACCCTGCACGGCACCGCCGCCGACAGTGTCCTGGTCGCGCTCGGCACGGTGCTCATCGCGATCCCCGGGCTGGCCAGTTCGGTGGCGGGGGCGCTGCTCCTGCTGCCACCGACGCGGGCCGCGGGGCGCCCGCTGCTGACCGCGCTCGCCGCGCGCCGGGCGCCGCTGATCACCGCGGGAATGGCCGGGTGGGGAGCGGCCACCAAGCGGAATGACTACATCGACGGCGAGGTCGTCGACGTGGTCGACATCGACCCGCCTGCCGTGGAGCGCCCGCGTCCGCCCGCCGACGGGCTGTGAGAACCTCCCCTAGGTGACGACCCTTCTGCTCAACGGGCGGGTGCACAGCCCCGCCATGCCCGACGCCACGGCGCTGGCCGTGCGCGACGGTGTGATCGCATGGTTGGGCAGCGACGACGTCGGCCGTAGCCAGTTTCCCGACGCGCGGATCATCGACCTCGACGGTGCCTTCGTCGCGCCCGCCTTCGTCGACTGTCACATCCATCTCACCGCCACCGGGCTCACGCTCTCCGGGCTCGACCTGCGGCCCGCCACCTCGCTACAGCACTGCCTGCAGTTGCTCGCAGACCACGCGCGCCGCTACCCCGACGGCCCGATCTGGGCCCACGGCTGGGACGAATCGGACTGGCCGCAGCACACCCCGCCTCGAGTCGATGACATCGACGCTGTCGTGGGGGACCGGCCGGCCTACCTCGCCAGGGTCGACGTGCACTCGGCGGCGGCCTCCACCGCGCTGCGCACGCTGTGCCCGGGCCTGGCCGACGCGACCGGATACGACCCGCAGCGGCCGCTGACCAGCGACGCTCACCACGTGGTCCGCGCCGCGGCCCGGGCCGGTCTGACCGCCCGACAGCGTGCCGACGCGCATGCCGCCGCGCTCGACGCAGTGGCAGCGCACGGCATCGTCGCGGTGCACGAATGCGCGGGCCCCGACATCGGCGGCCTCGACGACTGGGATGAGATCCGCGTCCTCGACCACGGCGTCGAGGTCGTCGGCTACTGGGGCGAAGCGGTCGCCACGGCCGACGAGGCACGCGCACTGATCGACCGCACCGGCGCCCGCGGCCTGGCGGGTGACCTCTTCGTCGACGGGGCACTGGGCTCGCGCACGGCGTGGCTGCAGGAGCCCTACGCCGACGCGCCCGGCTGTGTCGGAAACACCTACCTCGACCCCGGCGCCATCGCGGCCCACCTGCAGGCGTGCACGGAGGCGGGCATCACGGCCGGCTTCCACGTGATCGGCGACGCCGCCGTCACCGCAGTCGTCGACGCGTTCGAGTCCGTCGTCGCATCCTCGGGCGCCCCCGCGGTCGCCCGGTGCGGGCACCGACTCGAACATCTGGAGATGGTCACCTCAGAACAGGCGCACAAGCTCGGCGCCTGGGGCGTGCTCGCCAGCATGCAACCGAATTTCGATGCGCTCTGGGGCGGCGACACCGGCATGTACGCCCAACGTCTCGGGGCGCAGCGAGCCAGATCGCTGAACCCGTTCGCGCTGTTAGCATCCCAAGGCGTGCCCCTCGCGTTCGGCTCGGACAGCCCCGTCACCGGGATCGACCCCTGGGCGACGCTGCGCGCGGCGGCGCGACACCAGACGCCGGGCAGTGCACTCTCGGCGCGCGCGGCGTTCGCAGCACTCACCCGAGGTGCGTGGCGCGCCGCAGGTGTGCGAGACGGGTTGGCGGGCACCCTCGTTCCCGGTGCACCGGCGTCGTACGCGATATGGGAAGCCGACGAACTCGAGGTGAGCGCGCCCGCCGACGCGGTGCAACGGTGGTCCACCGACCGGCGGTCGCGGGTACCGCCGCTGCCGCGACTCGACGCCCCGTCTCCTCGCTGTCGGCAGACCGTCCATCGAGGTGTCGTCATACATGGCTGAAACTCTCTCGAGGGCAAGGCGATTCGGCCAGGGCCTGGTGGACCGGCTGCCGCAGCTGGGCGTGGCGATCGTCGCCGGGGTACTTCTGTGTCTGAGCTTTCCGCCCTTTGGATGGTGGTATCTGGGCTTCCTCGCGTTCGCACTGCTGGCGTGGGTGCTGACACGCGAGACCACCACGGTGCTCGGCGGATTCGGCTACGGGTTCCTGTTCGGGGCCGCGTTCTACCTACCGTTGCTGCCGTGGGTCGGGGCGTTCGTCGGCCCCTTCCCGTGGATCGGACTGTCGCTCGCCGAGGCGGTGTTTCCGGCCCTCTTCGGCGCGGCCGCGGTGGTGGTTCGCCGACTGCCGGGCTGGCCGCTGTGGTTCGCCGGGTTGTGGGCCGCGCAGGAGTGGCTCAAGTCGACGCTGCCGTTCGGCGGATTCCCCTGGGGTGTCGTCGCGTACGGCCAGACGGAGAGCCCGCTGCGCTCGATCGCCCAACTCGGCGGGGCGCCGCTGCTGTCTTTCGCGGTGGTGCTCGTCGGGTTCAGCTTCGCGGCAATGGTATTCGAGGTGATCCAGTGGTGGCGTCGCGACGACGCGCAGACCACACCACCGGCCGTGGTGGTGCCCGGCCTGTGTATCAGCGCCGTGCTGCTGGCCACCGCGCTGACGTGGCCGCACGTGCGCCAGTCCGGCCTCGGCGCCGGTGACGAGCACTCGGTCACCGTCGCCGTCGTCCAAGGCAATGTGCCCCGGCTCGGATTGGATTTCAACGCTCAGCGTCGCGCCGTGCTCGACAACCACGTCCGCGAGACGTTGCGGCTGGCCGAGGACGTGAGGGCGGGCCGCGCGCCGCAGCCGATGTTCGTCGTCTGGCCCGAGAACTCCTCCGACATCGATCCACTGGCCAATTCCGACGCTCACGAGCTGATCTCGTCGGCCGCCGCGGCCATCGACGCACCGATCCTCGTCGGCGCGGTGGTCGAGGCTCCCGGCGCCACGGCCGAGGAGCCGACCACGACGAACTCGGTGATCGTGTGGAACCCGGAGAGCGGACCCGGCGAGCGCCACGACAAGCAGATCGTGCAGCCGTTCGGCGAGTACCTGCCATGGCGCGGGTTCTTCCGCAACTTCTCCGAGTACGCCGACCGCGCCGGCTACTTCGTACCCGGTGACGGAACGGGCGTCGTGCACCCGGCCGGCGTGCCGGTGGGGGTGGCCACCTGCTGGGAGGTGATCTTCGACCGTGCGCCGCGCGAGTCCGTGCGCAACGGCGCACAACTGCTGGTCGTGCCGTCCAACAACGCGACGTTCACCGAGTCCATGAGCGAACAGCAACTCGCGTTCGCCCGGCTGCGTGCTGTCGAACACGACCGCTACGTGGTCGTGGCGGGGACGACGGGGATCAGCGCGATCGTCTCGCCGGACGGCCGTGAGCTGGCTCGCACCGCGTTCTACGAACCGGCCTACCTCGACTCCTCCGTCCGGCTGAAAACCCAGCTCACAGCCGCGACGCGGTTCGGGCCGCTGGTGGAGGGGCTGCTCATCGTCCTCGGCGTGGGCAGCCTGATCGTCGCGATGCTGCACAATGAAGGCTTTGTGCGCCGCCGAGTGGGCGGCCGCACCACAGACAGAGGAGCCACATGACGACGGGCCGGGACCCGGGGGAGCGACCCAGCCAGCGCGCGCTGGTCATCATCCCCACCTACAACGAGCGGGAGAACCTTCCGCTGATCGTCGAGCGCGTCCAGAACGCGCTACCCGACATCCACCTCCTGATCGTCGACGACGGCAGCCCTGACGGCACCGGCAGGCTCGCCGACGAACTGGCCCTCGCGGACCCCGACCGCATCCACGTCATGCACCGCAATGCCAAGGGCGGCCTGGGCGCGGCGTACCTGGCCGGTTTCGCCTGGGGGCTGAGCCGCGAGTACTCCGTGCTGGTCGAGATGGACGCCGACGGCAGCCACCCGCCCGAGCAGCTGTACCGGTTGCTCGACGCCATCGACGGAGGCGCCGACCTGGTCATCGGCTCGCGCTACGTGCCCGGCGGAGAAGTCCGCAACTGGCCCCGGCGTCGCCTGCTGCTGTCGCGTACCGCCAACGGTTACTCGCGCATCCTGCTCGGCGTCGACATCCATGACATCACCGCCGGTTACCGCGCCTACCGCCGCGAGGTGCTGGAGAAGATCGATCTGAGCGCGGTCGACTCCAAGGGTTACTGCTTCCAGATCGACCTGACCTGGCGCACGATCAACAACGGATTCGTCGTCGTAGAAGTGCCCATCACCTTTACCGAACGCGAGTTCGGTCAGTCCAAGATGAGTGGATCCAACATCCGCGAGGCCCTGTTCAAGGTCGCGGAGTGGGGTCTGCGCGGCCGCATCGATCGCGGCCGTGGTGCCCGCGTCACGCGCTGACCCTCACATTCCGCGAGCGACCGCGTTTGCACCGCGACACGCCGTGCTTTCGTGGCACGAAGCGGTCGCTCGCCGAGGGCGGGGTCAGCCGCGGCGGCGGGCCTTGATGATGTCGAGCCGCTCCTTGAGCAACTCTTCGAGCTCCTCGATCGACCGGCGCTCGAGCAGCATGTCCCAGTGCGTGCGCGGCGGCTTGGTCTTCTTCGGCTCGGGGGCGTCCCCCTCGATCAGGGTGCCTTCCATGCCGTTGCGGCACAGCCAGGTGTGCGGAATCTCGGCGTCGTCGGCGAACGGAACGTCGAACTCTTCACCGTTGTCGGTGCGGTACCGCGCGACCTGACGCGGCGCCAAGTCGTGGTTGCGGTCGGTCTCGTAGCTCACGGCTCCGAGGCGACTTCCCCTCAAGACGCGATCAGCCATCGTCAAACACTCCTCGATCAGCGCGTTATTGTCCGAATCATCAACGCCGCAGCATGCTGTGAAGTTCCCGACTCGACCCACCATGATACCGGGAAACCGATGACCGTCGGTTTACAGTCTGGCCTGTGACATCCGGGATCAAAAGGCGCCTCCGCCCTGCGGCCTGCCGCTGGTGCGGTCGTGAGGTCGGCGATGCGGGGCTGGGCAGACGGCGACAGTACTGCAGGCAGTCCTGCCGCCAGCGCGCATACGAGCAGCGCAGCGTGATCAAGGGCACGTCGCTGGCTCCCGACGCCGTCGTCCTCACCCCGGGCGAGGCCGCCGAGCTCTCCGACCGCATCTACCAGGTCAGATGCGCCGCCGAGGACGTCACCACGGCGGTCGAGGAAGGCGCCGACACCGTCGAACTGCGGCAACTGTGCGACGCGCTGATGACGGCGGCCAAGGCCGCCGACGGCTGGCGCTGACACGCCCGGGTTTTCCGGTATTTCGCTGCGTCGTTGAACCACCATGGGTGCTGACTCGTCGTCTCGATGACCAGTCAGTTCTGCCCGATAGGACCACCATGACCAGGAAGAGATTGACCCGCGTTCTGTTCGCGGGTATCAGCGCGATGCTCGCGTTCACCACCCTGACCGCGTGCTCTGGCGGCTCATCCTCGGAGTCGACGACCACGGCGCGAGTCCAGCCGTTTCCGCAGTCGGCGCGCTACGTCGCGGACATGAAATCTCCCGACGGCAAGCCGATGACCATCGGTATCTCCGTGGACGGCGGCGAGCTCGCCGCGTACGCCTGCAACGGCAGCGATGACGAAGCCTGGTTCTTCGGCAAGAACGCCGACGGCAAGATCGATCTCACGTCGAGGTTCCGCGACACGCTGACCGCGCAGTTCGACGGCGCGGACGTCGAAGGTGACCTGACCATGAACGGGGTCACCTACGAATTCACCGCGGCACCGGTGTCCGGTGAGGCCGGCGTCTATACCGCCGACCTCGACGGCGTACGAGCGGCCTGGGTGGTCCGCGAGGACGGCTCGGCCGTGGGCGTACAGCTCAACGGGTTCAGCGGCACGCTCGACCAAGCCGACATTCAACAGCTCAACGACGCCCAGTTCCGCGCCGAGGTCCGCAACAAACGCCAGCTGCAGCAGGCCCAGCAGATCACCCGCCTGTCGAACGGGGCGATGAGCTCCAGGATCAACGGCGCGGACGTGACCCCGACCCCCGTCACGGGTGCGTTCCGTTTGAGCTGACAACACAATTCCACGGCCCGCCGGTGTGCCCGATCACCCGGCGGTCACGTGTCTTTCGTTCACCCAGAATCAAAGCCTTCAGGCCCGGCGCGGCCGTCCGTAGCGTCAGACCACGTGACCGCCCCACCCGATCTCAGCGCGCCCAACGCGCCGATCACGGCCGGACCGGCCACGAATCGCACTCGGCGGCAACACAAGTGGGCGGCTATCCGGTTGGCGTCGCCGGTGGTCCTGCTGGTGCTGTGGCAGCTTCTCAGCGCTGTCGGCGTCATTTCCCAGGACGTGCTGCCCGCCCCGTCGCTGATCCTCGAGGCGGGCGTGGAGCTGGTCCGTAACGGGCAACTCGCCGACGCGCTGAGCGTTTCCGGAATCCGGGTGGTCGAGGGCCTAGTTCTCGGCGGCGTTCTCGGTGTCGCGCTCGGCACGGCCGTCGGCCTGTCGCGGTGGGTGGAGGCCGGCATCGATCCGCCCATGCAGATGGTCAGGGCGCTGCCCCATCTCGGTCTGATCCCGTTGTTCATCCTGTGGTTCGGCATCGGCGAACTGCCCAAGGTGCTGCTGGTCGCGTTGGGTGTCAGTTTTCCGCTGTACCTGAACACGTTCTCGGCCATCCGCCAGGTCGACCCGAAACTATTCGAAACCGCTCAGGTGCTCGGCTTTTCGTTCTGGCAGCGATTCTGGCGCATCATCGTGCCAAGCGCGGCGCCCCAGGTGCTCGTCGGGTTTCGGCAGTCGTTGGCGATCGCATGGCTGACGTTGATCGTCGCCGAGCAGATCAACGCCGACAGCGGGATCGGCTTCCTGATCAACAACGCGCGCGATTTCCTGCGCATCGACATCATCATCTTCGGCCTGATCGTGTACGCGTTGCTCGGTATCGGTACCGACGCGATCGTCCGCGTTCTGGAACGACGCGCATTGAGGTACCGCTCATGACATTGGCCACCGCACGAGAACTCCGCACCGCGGCCGAACTGCGGCACGTCGACAAGTGGTACGGCGAGCATCACGTGCTCGCCGACGTGTCGATGAGGATCGGCAGCGGCGAGATCGTCGCGCTGATCGGCCGCAGCGGATCCGGTAAGTCGACCGTGCTGCGGGTGCTCGCCGGCCTGTCGACCGAACACAGCGGGCAGCGTGTCGTGTCGGGCCCGCCCGCACTGGCCTTTCAGGAGCCGCGGCTGTTTCCGTGGCGTGACGTGCGCACGAACGTCGAGTACGGGCTCACCCGCAGCAGGTTGCGCAAGGATCAGGCCCGGATACGCGCCGAGCGGGCGCTTGCCGATCTCGGGCTCGCCGACCGCGCCGACGCATGGCCGCTGACGCTCTCCGGCGGTCAGGCACAGCGGGTTTCGCTCGCCCGTGCTCTGGTGGCCCAACCCGATCTGCTGCTGCTCGACGAGCCGTTCGGCGCGTTGGACGCGTTGACGCGGTTGAGCATGCGCGAGCTGCTGCTCGATCTCTGGCGCGAGCACGGGTTCGGCGTGCTGTTGGTCACGCACGACGTCGATGAGGCCGTCGCGCTCGCCGATCGTGTGCTCGTGCTCGACGACGGCCGCGTCACTCACACGCTCGATATCGCCGACCCACGCACCTCGATCGGCGCGGAGAGTCACCGTGCCGAACTGCTCGCCCAGCTCGGCGTGCAGGGCTGAAACCGTAAGCAACCGAAGGGGATCGTCATGTCCAGGGTCGTCGCCGTTCTCGCGCTCATCGGCCTGTTGGTGAGCGGGTGCGTGTCGCGACAGGACAGCTCGGTGACCAAGGAGGCACCGGCCACCGTACCGTTGTCCGACCTAGCCGGCCTCACGCTCAACGTCGGCGACCAGAAGGGCGGCACCGAGGCGCTGCTGCGCGCATCGGGCGCTCTCGACGGCCTGCCGTACCAGATCAACTTCTCCACGTTCACGTCCGGTCCGCCCCAGATCGAGGCCGCCACCGCCGGCAAGATCGACTTCGCGATCACCGGCAACACACCGCCGATCTTCGGTGCCGCCTCCAACGCGAAGGTCAAGGTCGTCTCCGCCTTGGACGGTGGTGGATTCGGCGATCAGATCCTGGTGCACGCCGATTCACCCATTGAGCGGGTCGCGGATCTGCGCGGCAAGAGCATTGCGCTCGCCAAAGGCAGTTCGGCACACGGTCATACGCTGGTTCAGCTGGATCGGGTGGGGTTGACCGCATCGGACGTGAAGCTGGTGTTCCTGCAACCCGCCGACGCGCTGTCGGCGTTCACCCAGCGCCGCGTCGACGTCTGGGCAGTATGGGACCCTTACACCGCCCAAGCCGAGACCGACCTGGCGGTGCGCAGTATCGCCCGTGCCACCGGTGTCACCAACGGTGCCGGGTTCGGAATCGCCTCCGACGCCGCGCTGGCCGACCCGAAACGCAACACCGCACTGACAGACCTGGTGCAGCGCTACGCCAAGGCCGTCCGGTGGGCCGACGACAACCGCGAGCAGTGGGCGAGACGCTACGGCGAGGAAGTCGGTCTCGATCCCGCGGTCGCCGCACTCGCCCAAGGGCGCAGCCTGCGGTTGCCCACCGACCTGTCCGACGCACTGATCGCGTCCGAGCAGGAGATGGCTGATCTGTTCGCCGAGTCCGAACAGATCGCGGCGGCACCGGATTTCGCGCGCTGGGTCGACCGCCGCTATACCGACGTGCTCAAGCCCCTCTACCTGACTCGCGATTAGGAGCGACATGTCCTCGGGGAAGTTTTTCTGGTTCCTGCCCACCGCCGGAGACAGCCGCTCCATCGTCGGCTCCTCGCACGCGTCGTCACAGCAGACCGTGCCCGCCAATTACCGTCCGCCGACGCGGCGCTACCTCGCCGAGGTGGCCCGCGCCGCCGACCGCCTGGGCTACGAAGGGGTGCTCACCCCGACCGGAACCTGGTGTGAGGACGCGTGGTTGAGCGCATCGGCCCTTCTGGCGGAGACCGAGCGGCTGAAGTTCCTCGTCGCGTTCCGGCCGGGGCTGACGCCGCCCACACTCGCCGCGCAGCAGGCCGCGACGCTGCAGCGGTTCTCCGAGGGGCGTGTGCTGCTCAACATCGTCAGCGGGGGTGACGACCTCGAACAGCGCCGGTTCGGCGATTGGCTCGACCACGACCAGCGCTACGCGCGGACGGGGGAGTTCCTCCACATCGTCGACGCCATCTGGCGTCAGGAATCGCTAAACTTCGAGGGCGATTACTACAAGGTCGCCGACGCCCGGGTGTCGGAGCCGCCGGATCCGCTGCCGCAGATCTACTTCGGCGGATCCTCACCGGCCGCGCTGCCGATCGCCGCGAAGTACGTCGACGTGTACCTGACATGGGGCGAGCCCCCGCATGACGCCGCCGCGAAGATCGCGCGAGTTCGTGAACTCGCTGAACAACGCGGCCGCACGGTGCGGTTCGGCATCCGGCTGCACACCATCAGCCGCGACACCTCCGCGGCCGCCTGGGCGGTCGCCAACGAGATGCTATCGGGCCTCAGCGCCGACCAGATCGCCAAAGCCACTGCGCTGCACGCTCAGTCGCAATCCGAAGGGCAGCGTCGGATGACCGCACTGCACGGCGGTCGGACCGACCGGCTGGAGATCTACCCGAACCTGTGGGCCGGTGTCGGCTTGGTGCGGGGCGGCGCGGGCACGGCGCTCGTCGGCAGCCATGAGGAGGTCGCCAATCTGATCTACGAGTATTACTCGCTCGGCTTCGACGAGTTCATTCTGTCGGGCTACCCGCACCTGGAAGAGGCCTACTGGTTCGCCGAAGGCGTGTTGCCGCTGCTGAAGCGTAAGGGCGTCGCCTAGCGCGGGTGGTCAGCAGCTGAACTTCTCACCGGTCTGCGGGGGCGCGGCGACCGACTGCAGGCAGCCGAAGGGTTCGATGCCTGCATCGCTGAACTTGACCGCGGATTGGTAGGCGTGGTTGACGCAGAAGAGTCCGACGGTGTCGGTCCGGCAGCGGTAGTCCCCGAACGACAGCACCAGGCCGTACGGAAGTTCGGGCCCCTCACCGGCGGTGAACCGGCCGGGGTCTCCGTGCACGGAGCCGATGGTCACGCTGTTGCCGTCGTAGTCGACCCAGCCGCCCTTCCACTCGCCGTAGGCGTCCTCGGGCCGTGGCGGCGGGTCGACCAGGTCCACCAGGCAGGCCAACGCACCGTCGGCGTACTGGCTGTCGGTCATACAGCTGGTCTTGCCCGACGGCGTGGTGAACGCGACGTCCTCCCCGAGGTCCGTCGTCTGTCCCTCACGCGTGGCCACATGGAACTGGGCGGCGTCAGCGGGTTCACCGGCTTCGACCCAGGCCACCACGTCGCCGATCGGTGCGCCGGGGGCCGGTGGGGCGGTCGGCTTCGGTTTGGTCGTGGTCGTGGTGGGCGAACTCGCCGGCGGCGCCGGCGGGATCGGTTCGATCCGTTCAGCCTGTCCGCCCGTGGTCGTCGAACACCCCGCTACCAGCACAGACGCGATCAGCACAGCCATTCGCATACCGGCCAGGCTAGCGGGCCGACACGCAATCTCTGGCCAGGCGCGGCGGGAGGCCATGCTCGAAAGGTCATTGCTAACGTCGGGTGATGCACGAACACACCGTCCGCGCGACCATCGCCTCCGGCACCATCGAGGGGTTCACCCGCGACGGCGTGCACCGTTGGCGTGGCATCCCCTACGCGCGCCCGCCGGTGGGTCCGCTGCGCCTGCGCGCGCCCCAGCCGGTGCAGCCGTGGCGCGGCGTCCGCTACTGCCACGGATACGGCAACTGCGCCCCGCAGCAACGCATGTACACGATGCTGGCGCCGGGCAAGTACCAACCGATGAGCGAGGACTGCCTGACCCTGAACGTGGTGAGCCCGAAGAAGAAGTCGGACTCCGCGCTGCCGGTCATGGTCTTCATTCACGGCGGCGGCTACTTCATGGGGACGTCGGCCACCCCGATCTATGACGGTGCGGCGCTGGCCCGCAAGGGATGTGTGTACGTCTCGGTCAACTACCGCCTGGGCGCGCTGGGGTGTCTGGACCTCTCGTCGCTGTCGAACCGGGACATCACGATCGACGACAACCTGTATCTGCGCGACCTGGTGATGGCCCTGCGCTGGGTACGCGAGAACATCGCGGTGTTCGGCGGCGATCCCGACAACGTCACGATCTTCGGTGAGAGCGCTGGAGCGCACGCCGTGGCCACGTTACTCGCAGTTCCCGCAGCGAAAGGCCTTTTTGCGAAAGCGATCTCGGAGAGCCCGGCGGCGGGGATGGTGCGCACCCCGGAGGTGGCCGCGCAGTACGCGACGCGGTTCGCCGCGATGCTGGGCGCGGGGGAGGACGACGGCGCCGACGCGGTGATGGCGGCGCGGCCGGCCGAACTGGTCGAGGCGTTCGAAGAGCTCATCAAACAAGGCCAGCGCGAGATGCTCGGCGCCTTCGCGGCCGGTCCCACGAGCGGAACCGAATATCTGCCACAGGATCCGGTGGAGGCGATGCGCAGCGGTAAGGGCCACCGGCTTCCGCTCATCGTCGGGACCAATGCCGAAGAGGCCAACCTCTTCGGTCGCTTCCTCAAGCTGCTGCCCATGTCCGAGCCGATGATCGAGCGGCTGCTCGCCGAAGCCGAACCCGAAGAACGCGAACGCATCACCGCCGCGTACCCCGGCTATCCGAACCAGAGGGCATGTGTCCAGTTCGGCAGCGATTTCGCGTTCGGTTCGGCCGCCTGGCAGATCGCCGAGGCGCACAGCCGCCACGCGCCGACCTACCTCTACCGCTACGACTACGCACCGCGGCCGTTGCGGTGGTCGGGACTCGGCGCCACGCACGCCACCGAACTGTTGGCGGTGTTCGACGTGTACCGCACCGGGTTCGGTCGTCTGCTCACCGCAGTCGGTGACCGCCGAACCGCGTTGCGCGTCAGCGATGACGTCCAACGCCGCTGGCGCGAGTTCGCCCGCACCGGCGTGCCCGGCCCCGACTGGCCCACCTACACCGGCGCGGACCGCGCCGTGCGAGTGTTCGATCAGCGCCCGCGCATCGAGTTCGACCCGCACGCCGCCCGCAGGGAGGCATGGGCGAACTTCTCGCTAGTCTCGCGTTAACGGCGGCCCCTAGCCGCCAGGGTTCACACAGAGGAGAAAAGTGCCCACCATCAATGTCGTCGAGCGCCCCGCGGAACTGAACGCCCAGTGGCTCACGTCGGCGATCGGTTCACCTGTCGCGGACTTCTCCTACGAGCGCATCGGAACCGGCCAGATGAGCGAGTGCTACCGCGTCGCGCTGACGTATGCGGGTGAGGACACCGGCCCCGCGACCGTGGTGCTCAAGGTGGCCGCCACCGACCCGGTCAGCAGGCAGACCGGTTTGGCGCTGGGCCTGTACGAACGCGAGGTGCGGTTCTACACCGACATCGCGCCGCGGATCGGGGGGCCGGTGGCGCCGTGCTTCTCCTCTGCGTTCAACGCCGAAACCGGCGCCTTCCATCTGCTGCTCGGCGACGCGGGACCCGCGACCGTCGGCGACGAGATCCGCGGCGCTTCAGCTGAACAGGCCATGCTGGCGCTGTCCGAGCTCGGCCGGTTGCATGGGCCGCTGCTCTGCGATCCCGCTGTCGCGAGCGCCGAGTGGCTCAACCGAGAGGCGCCGGTCAACCAGGCGCTGATCGCCGGCTTGTACGCGGGCTTCGCCGAGCGGTACGCCGACCAGATCGCGCCCGCGCACCGTGACGTGTGCGAGCGACTGATCGCAAGCTTCGACGAGTATCTGGCAGCGGAATCCGCGCCCGATCGGGTCATGGGGCTCGTGCACGGCGATTACCGCCTCGACAACATGCTGTTCGGGCAACCGGGCGCGGATCGTCCTTTGACGGTGGTGGATTGGCAGACGGTCACGTGGGGGCCTGCGATGACCGACGTCGCGTACTTCATGGGCTGTGCGCTTCCTGTCGAGGTGCGCCGCGAGCACTACGACGCGCTGCTTTCCGCATACCATTCCGCGCTTGGTCCGAACCCTCCGATCACATTCCACGACGTGCGCGACGGGGTGCGTAGGCAGACTTTCTTCGGCGTGATGATGGCGATCATTTCGTCGATGCTCGTCGAGCGGACCGAGCGCGGCGACGAGATGTTCATGACGATGCTGGCTCGCCATTGCGAGCATGTGCTCGACGTCGACGCGCTGAGCGCGCTGCCAGAACCGACTGTGCCAGAACCGCTTACGCCCACCGCCGAGGACGATGGCGAACACCCGCCCGGTGACGAGCCGCTGTGGAATGAGAGCTGGTACTTCGACTTCGTCGACCCGCAGCAGGAGATCGGCGGGTGGGTGCGTCTGGGGTTGTACCCGAACATCGAGACGTCCTGGATCAACGGCCTGGTATGTGGTCCGGACATCCCGACCTACGCGCTGCTCGACTTCGAGGGCACCGATGCGATCGAACTGACGCTGACCCCCACCGAACCGCTCAAGACGTTCCGCGTCACGATGCGTGGCCGCGGCCAGGCGTACGACGATCCGGCCGGGCTGTTACGCAACGAATCCGGCCGTCCCGTCGACGTGTCGATGGAACTCGAGTGGACCACCACCGGCACTCCGTATCTGTACCGCGTGACCCCGCGATACGAGATTCCGTGTTCGGTGTCGGGCACGGTGTCCGTCGACGGTCGCGAGTTCACGTTCACCGATGTGCCGGGCCAGCGCGACCACTCCTGGGGTGTGCGCGACTGGTGGGCGATGGACTGGGTGTGGAGCGCACTGCACCTCGACGACGGCACCCACCTGCACGGGGTCGACATCCGTATCCCCGGCGCCCCGCCGCTCGGTATCGGTTATGTGCAACCGCCCGGCGAACCGCTGATCGAACTGCAGACCGTCACCGCGCGAGAGACGTTCGCCGACAACGCGTTACCGGTGGAGACGACGCTGACGCTCGCGCCCGGCGACGTCACCGTCACGGCCGAGGTGCGCGCCCATGCTCCCGTGCTGCTGACTTCACCCGACGGGCGGATCAGCCACTTCCCGCGCGCATGGGCAACGGTCACGACCGCCGACGGCCGCAAGGGCGTGGGCTGGCTGGAGTGGAACCGCAACCAGCCGTAGCAACTCGCCTCTGTTGTGCGAGCGTGCGGGTCTGCACACGACACGCCGCGAAAAATCAGCGTGTCGTGCACGCTCGCACCGCAGCGAGCGTGCGCTACCGCGGGGCGTACATGATCAAACCGACCCCGGCCAGACAGATCAGCGCACCCGTGACATCCCACCGGTCGGGCCGGAAGCCGTCGGCGACCATGCCCCACGCGAGTGAACCGGCGATGAAGACCCCGCCGTACGCCGCCAGAACGCGACCGAAATGGGCGTCGGGCTGAAACGCGGCGACGAACCCGTAAGCGCCGAGCGCCATCACGCCCGCCCCGATCCACCACCAACCGTGATGCTCACGCACGCCCTGCCACACCAGCCACGCGCCGCCGATTTCGAGCAGCGCGGCGAGGACGAACAGCATCACCGATTTGAGCACCATCACGACACTCAGCGTGCCGTGAGCGTGCGCAAAATGCTGGCGCACCGCGGCGTGTCGTGTGCAGACTCGCACGCTCGCGGCACAAAGGGCTAGGTGAGGTGGGCGCTGTCGTCGTCGAGGTCGGCGCGGTTAAGCCCCATCGGCGTCGCGGCGGGGAGGTCACCGCCTGCGACGACCTTGCGGGTGATCGGGGTCAGCGTGCGAAACAGCGTCTCGATCTCGTCGTTGCTCAACGCGTCGAGCACCGGCAACGCCAACCGGTCGGTGCCGTCCTCGATCTGCTGCTTGAGATCGCGGCCGGCGTCGGTGAGCTCGTCACCGTCGATCAGCCCGCGCTCGGCGAGCCGGTCCCGGTACCGGGCCCACTGTTCGTCGTCGTAGTCGCGGCTGCGCATGATCATCTCCTTGGGCACGCGGCCCGCAGCGGCGTGCAGGATGTTGCTCTCGCGACCGGAGATCCCGTGACTGATGAGCAGCGCGATGTGACCGTCGCCGCGCTGTTCCCGCAGCAGTGTCGTGGCGTGCCAGAGCCTGTCCAGCGGTTCGTCCGGCCATGGCAGCGCCGCGTTCGCGGCGAACAGGCATCGGCCGTCGAGTGCGGCGTTGCGGGCGGCCTTCGCCAACAAGTCGGCCGCGGTCGCCACGTCGTCGCCCTGTCCGACGCCGTAGCGCTCGAGCGCGGCCACCGCGGACTCCAGTCGCACCCGCAGCGCGTCGGCCGGGGGAGCGACCTCCCACGCCGCCGGAAGGGCCTTGGCCACCCGCTGCGGGGCGAAGTTGTAGAACGCCGCCGTCACCACGTCGGGCGCCACCTCGCCCAGCGGTGCCGATCTGGCCGCGAAGTAGCCCATCCAAAATCCCTTGTAGCCAAGGCCGTCGAGGGCGGCGCGAGCTTCCGGGGCGAAGTAGGTGACGGCGTGCACGGGTTCGAGACGATCGAAGAAACGGCGCGCCAACGATGGTTGCCTGTCCACGTCGGCAGTTAACCACTGCGCTCGATCCGCATTCGCCGCGGCCCGATCAAGACGGGTCAACGCCCCGAGTCGTCCCCGGACACCGCCGAACTGGCTTCGTTGATGATCGCGCGCATGGCCTGTTCGGCCGCCGCTTCGTCGCGCATCCTGATCGCGCGCGCCACCTCGTCGTGCAGGTTGATCGCGGCCGGGTTCGGTGTCGAGGGCATCATCCCGTGGTGCGTCCGCCCCGCGAGCACCTCGGCGACCACGCCGTCGAGCGCGCGGAACATCTCGTTGCCGCTGGCTTCCAACATGGTCCGGTGAAACAGCTTGTCGGCCTCCAGATAAGCGTCGAGGTCACCCGCGCGGCCGTGTACGACCATGTCCGAAACGGCGGCCGCCATGATGCGGCACTGATCGGGACCGGCCCGCCGCGCAGCCAGCGCCGCCGCCGCCGGCTCGAACCCGCGGCGTAGCTCGGAAAGCGAGAGGAGTTGGGCGGCGCGGTCGCCGGCATCCAGGCGCCAGCGAATCAGTCTGGGGTCGAAGACGTTCCACTTCTCTGCGGACTGAACCGTGATGCCCACCCGTCGTCGCGACTCCACCATGCCCATCGATTCGAGCACCCGGATCGCCTCGCGCGCCACGCTGCGCGACACTCCGTGTCGCGCGCTGACCCCGTCGAGGGTCAACACCTGTCCGGCGGGATACTCACCGGAGACGATCGCGGTGCCCAGCGCCTTGAGAAGATTGCCATGCAGCGCGCCGACGATTGGTTGAGACGCCACGCATACATCTTTTCATAGGATCACCAAACCCACTTAAAGACATATCAATACGTGACGCTATTGCAATCGTATGCCTATTACGGCATGCTGTGTGATGCCAAACACAACTGGGTAGGTGGAGGGAATGGCATCTCCGATCGTTGTCATGGGCGTTTCGGGCTCGGGCAAGTCGACGGTGGGTGCCGCGCTTGCGCAGCGTCTGCGCGTACCGTTCGCCGACGCGGACGACTTTCATCCGCCTGCCAACATCGCGAAGATGACGTCCGGCGAGGCGCTCAACGACGACGACCGCTATCCCTGGCTGGAAGCGATCGGGGAGTGGTTGGCCGAACGGTGTGAAACGGGCGGGGTGATGAGCTGTTCTGCGCTCAAACGCAAGTACCGCGATCAACTGCGGCGTCACTGCCCTGAGATGACACTGCTGCATCTGGTCGGCACCCCCGAGGTCATCGGCAGGCGGCAGGCCAGCCGTCCCGGTCACTTCATGCCGGCATCGCTGCTGGTTTCGCAATTCGAGACACTCGAACCGCTGGGCTCCGATGAGCACGGCGTCGACATCGACGTCGACCAGAGCATCGATGCCATCATCGACAGCTACGTTTCGACAACGGCTTCGACCGACCGGTAAGCGCGTGACCGACACACCGGATGAGCCAAAGACGATGCCAGAAGGGCACTTTGAGCATCCACCGATCGGCCTGAAATCGCACGGCATCGACAGTTCGGAGGCCTGATGGAAGCAATCGATCCCGCCTACGGAGCCGCGACGCTCCTGCTGATCGCTGCGGGCGCGGTGGCGCTACTGCTGTTCCTGATCATGAAGGTCAAGCTGCACGCCTTCGTGGCGCTGGTGCTCGTCAGCGTGCTCACGGCGTTGGCCGCGGGCATCCCGGTCGGCGACGTTCCCGACGCCATCAGCTACGGATTCTCCGACACCCTGGGCTCGGTGGCTCTGCTCGTCGGCTTCGGCGTGATGCTCGGTCGGTTGCTCGAAGTCACCGGCGGCGCCCAGGTTCTCGCCGATACGCTCATCGCCCGGTTCGGCGAGAAACGGGCGCCCTTCGCGCTCGGCGTCGCCGCGCTGCTGTTCGGATTCCCGATCTTCTTCGACGCCGGTCTCGTCGTGTTCCTGCCCATCATCATGACCGTCGCCCGGCGCTTCGGTGGCTCGCTGCTGCTCTACGGTCTGCCCGCCGCGGGTGCGTTCGCCGCCATGCACGCCCTGGTGCCGCCCCATCCGGGGCCGGTGGCAGCGGCCGAGGCGCTCGGCGCCAGTATCGGCGTGACGCTTCTGGTCGGCGCTCCGGTCGCCATTCTGTCCTGGTACATCGGCGTGCTGCTGGTGTCGCGGGTGATCGGGCGCCGGGTACACGTCGACATCCCGACGACGTTGTTCGGCGAGATGAACGGCGGGACAACGAATCCCGACCCCAACGGTGCCGACGACGCCCCCGACGGGGCCGGCGCCGGAGGAGTGGCAACCGCGGCCCGGACCGCTCCGTCCTTCGCCGCGGTGCTCGGCGTTCTGCTTCTGCCGTTCGTGTTGATCTCGTTCAACACCGTTCTCGACACTTTGGTGACCGCCAGGATTCTGGACGACGACACGTGGGTGCGCTACCTCATGCTGCTGGGCGACACCAGCGTCGCGCTGCTGATCACGGTGATCGTCGCGGCGGTGGTGTTGGGTCTGCGGCGGGGTCGGTCGATGGATGACGTCAGCGCCCTCTACGACAAGGCCCTCGGACCCATCTGCTCGGTCATCTTGATCACTGGGGCCGGCGGCATGTTCGGCGGGGTCCTGCGCCTGAGCGGCATCGGCAGCGCGTTGAGCGACTCCCTGTCGGGTCTGGGGATATCGCTGATCGTTCAGGCCTTCGTCATCGCGACGCTTCTGCGGGTGGCCCAGGGATCGGCAACGGTCGCACTGACGACGACGGCCGGTCTGATCAGCGCCGCAGCGGCGGAGGCGAGCCTGAGCAGTCTTCACCTCACCCTGCTGGTCATCGCGATCGCCGCGGGAGCCACCGTGCTCTCACACGTCAACGACTCGGGCTTCTGGTTGGTCAGCCGCTTCTTCGGAATGGACGTGAAGACCACGCTGAAGACGTGGACTGTCATGGAGACCACGCTCGGCCTCACCGCATTCGGCTTCAGCCTCGTTGTGTGGCTGGTGATCTGACCTGCGCATCAGTCGGGGGAACGGCTTCGGCCGGTCCGACGGTCAGCCCTTGACGACCTGGGTTCCGCCCGCGAGTTCGTCGTGCTTGCCCTGCTTGGTCGGGCTGCCGCTGATGGTAACGGCGATGACGATGATCGCGATGACGCCGAGCAGTCCGCCCACGAACGGGATGATCGGGAGCAGCGTCCACGAGTTGCGAATGGCCGCCTGCGCGGCGGTCGGCTTGGCTGCCCCGCCGGGGCCGCGAACGGTCAGGCCGAGCAACTTCTTGCCCGGTGTCGAGCCCGTACCGGCTTCGAAGGCGAGGAAGTAGACGAACATCAGGCCGCCGGTGAAGAAACCGGTGACCATGATGTTGGAGGCGGAATCGGTGACGAGGGCCAACAGCCAACTCACGATTCCGACGAGGATGCCGTCGATGAACCGCGCGAGCCAACGCAGAAGCAGGCCGCCCGGCTGACCGCCGCCCGCGGGATAGCCGCCGCCGTACTGTCCAGGCTGGGGTCCGAGATTTCCGCTAGTCATCCGAGTCAATGTACCGGCGACCCCGGCGAATCAGGGTCGGTTTCGATCGCTCGGTGAAAGCTCAGCGAAGCTTGCGTTGCTGGCGTTTGGCCTCTTTGCGCGCCTGCTTGCGGGCCGTCTCGGCCTGTTTGCGTGCCGTGTCGGCTTGCTTGCGTGCCGTATCGGCCAGCACCGTCGCGCGTTCGCGCGCCGTCTCGGCCAGTTCGGGCGCGCGGTCGCGGGCGACGTCGGCCCACTCCGAGCCCCGTTCCCGCGCGACATCGGCGAGTTCCGATCCGCGTTTGCGCGCCGTCTCGGCGAGTTCGGGCGCGCGGTCGCGGGCGACGTCGGCCAGTTCGGCACCCCGTTTGCGGGCCCGTTCAGCGATTTCGGGTCCACGTTCGCGGGCGACCTCGGCGAGTTCGGCGCCGCGCTCGCGCGCCACGTGGGCGAACTCGCGGCCGCGTTCGGCGCCGACCTGCAGGCCGTGACCGACCTTGTCGGCCAACGCGCTGTCGGCGAGAGTGCCGCCGGCCGCCGCCCCGACAGGCAGCGCGGTGCTGACCGCTTCGGAGACCTTCTGCGCCGCGCGCCGACCGCGCCACCCGATCGAGGGTTTGCCCTCGGTGTCGACCGCGGCGATGATCAGCCCACCGATCAGGCTCACGTCGGTGATGAAGGCACGCCGTTCTTCGGCCTTGCGCTCGGGGTCTGTCTCACTCCAGAACGTATGTCCGCCAAGGCTGCCCGGTACCACGCTCAGCGCGAGCGCGGCAGAGGCGAGCCGGGGGAGTTTACCGGTGGCCAGGAGCAGGCCACCGCCGATCTGGACGGCGGCGGTGGCACGGGCGACGGTCTCGGCGTTGGTCGGAACGTTGGTACCGACCGGGTCCGGCAGTTTGCTCAGACCCTCCAGCGTCGGGCGAGCCGCGTCGGCCGCGGGTTTCGGGCTGCGTAAAGCCTCGACGCCTCTGGCGATGAAGGCTGCTGACAGCATCGGGCGCGCGATACGTCGAATCAACATGGGCCAGGTGTTCCCAGGCGAGCGGGGACGCAAACGTCGTTACGAGGCATCGCGGGGGGTGCGGTGTTGCAGCGGCACGAGATACCAGAACACGATTAGTGCGACCAGCACGCCGCCCCCGGCAATCCATGCGGCCACCCGGTCGGCGACGGCGTCGAAGATGATCGTCGCCACGCCGGCGAGCGCGACGCCGAGGAGCAGCGTGCCGGTGATGGCGAAGGAGTGCGCCGTCGACACCAACGTGCGCATGCGGTGCCGACGGAACAACAGACGGTGCATGCTGACCGGAGCGATCAGCAGGACCGTCGCCCCTATCGAGCAGGCCACCGTCACCAGGTAGACGGTGCGCATGACACCGTCGAGTTCGGAGAAGTGGTCGGTAAACGGCAGGATCAGCAGGAAGCCCGTGAGCAGCTGGACACCCGTCTGAGCCACCCGTAGCTCCTGCAGCAAGCTGGACCAATTGCGGTCCAGCCGTTCAGCTTCCGTCTCGTCGCGGTGGTAGCCGTCAGGCCCAGCCAGGTCGGGGCGCTTCGAGTTCACACCTGATTCTGGCAGCCGGCGCCGCGGCTGGTGGACCGAACGGCGGTTTGTAGCCGCCGCTGCCGGAGTAGGTTGGCGAAGGTGGCGCTCGTCGCGGGAATAGATTCATCCACTCAGTCCTGCAAGGTGATCGTCTGTGATGCCGAAACCGGGTCGGTGGTCCGGTCGGGTTCAGCCCCACACCCCGACGGCACCGAGGTCGATCCCTGGTCGTGGTGGTCGGCTTTGCAGGCCGCCGTCTCGGCGGCGGGCGGATTCGACGATGTGGCAGCGATCTCGGTGGGGGCGCAGCAGCATGGAATGATCTGCCTGGACGACGGCGGGCGGGTCGTGCGAGATGCGCTGCTGTGGAACGACGTTCGGTCGAGCGCGGCCGCCGTCGACCTGGTCGAGGAGCTGGGCGGCGCGCAGGAGTGGGCCACGCGCGTGGGCGTGGTGCCGGTCGCGTCGATCACCGCTACGAAGTTGCGCTGGCTTGCCGATGACGAACCCGCGCACGCCGATGCGACCGCGGCGGTGTGTCTTCCACACGACTGGCTGACCTGGCGGCTCAGCGGGTCCTCCGACCTCGGCGATCTCCGCACCGACCGCAGCGACGCCAGCGGGACGGGGTACTTCTCGTCGGCGACCGGCCACTACGACATCGACCTACTCGAGTTGGCCATGCGCGGAAGGAAGCCCCTAGTCCCGCCGGTGCTCGGACCGTCCGCACCCGCCGGGCACTTGACGACGGGCGCGTTGTTGGGCCCTGGCGCGGGCGACAACGCCGCAGCTGCGCTCGGGCTGAGCGCTGGGCAGGGTGATTGCGTGGTGTCGTTGGGAACCTCTGGGGTGGTCAGCGCCGTCGGAACGATCGCACCTCGGGATCCGGAAGGCATCGTCGCCGGTTTCGCGGACGCCACAGGCAACCAGTTGCCGTTGGTGTGCACCCTCAACGGTGCTCCCGTGCTAGCGGCCGTTGCCAGGATGTTGGCCGTGGAGTTCGACGAACTGGACCGCCTGGCGCTGTCGGCGCGGCCGGGCGCAGAGGGGCTCACGTTGGTGCCGTACCTGGAGGGGGAGCGCTCGCCGAACCTGCCCGCCGCCGCCGGTGCCCTGCACGGCGTGACTACGCGAAACCTCCTGCCCGCCAACGTCGCCCGGGCCGCCGTCGAGGGGTTGTTGTGCTCGATGGCGTACTGCATCGACAAGATCAGGGCGCACGGTGTTCACGTGCGGCGCATCATGTTGACGGGCGGAGGGGCGCGTTCGGAGGCGGTGCGACAGATCGCGCCAGCGATTCTGGGGACGGCCGTGCAGGTGCCCGTACCCGCCGAGTACGTGGCGCTGGGTGCGGCCCGGCAGGCCGCCTGGACCTTGTCGCAGGCGGACGCAGCGCCGACGTGGACGCTCGGCGACACCGCGACCTACCGCGCGGATCCCACACCGTCGGTGCTCGAGCAGTATCGAGCCGCTCAGCCGCTTACGTTGGGACAGTGAACTTTCGATGGGACCGGCTGGCCGACGGGGTGTTTCGCACCCGGCTGCCGTTCCTCGATGTCACCGTCGGGTTGGTCGTCGGGCGCGACGGCGGCATGCTGATCGACACGGGCAGCACGCTGAGCGAGGCGCGTGCCGTCAGCGCCGACGTCGCCGAGCTCGCCGATCATCAGGTGCGGCATGTACTGCTGACGCACAACCACTTCGACCACGTCCTCGGATCTGGGGTGTTCGTCGGGGCGCAGGTGTACTGCGCGCCGCCGGTGGCCGAAACCATGACGACCGGCAAGGACCATCTACGTGCCGACGCGTTGCGGCACGGTGCCGACGGTGACGAGGTGGACGCGGTGATCGGCGCCCTGCGCGAGCCCGACCAACAGGTCTGGGAGGCCGTCGTCGACCTCGGCGGACCGATGGTGTCGATCAGCCACCCCGGTCGCGGGCACACCGACCACGACCTGATCGCGGCGGTGACGGGTCTGGCCCGGCGGGTGGTGTTCTGCGGTGACCTCGTCGAGGAGTCCGGTGACCCGTGTGTCGACGAGGATTCCGACCCCGACGCCTGGCCCGCGACGCTCGACCGGTTACTGGCGATCGGAGGCGAGGAGGCGGTCTACGTACCTGGTCACGGCGCCGCCGTCGACGCGCGCTTCATCCGTCGACAACGCGAATGGCTGGCCGACAGAAAAGGGTGACGGCTCGAGCGCTGACACAGGTGAGGTGTCACGGAACTCGCGGATGGATGAATACACCGTCGGCTTCGACGGTCACGCCGTCGGCGTCGGCGATATGCCCGACCGCGAACGTCTTCACGCCCTCAATACGTTCGACCCAGGCCTGCGCGCGCAGCGGGTGACCGAGCCGGGTCCCGCGCCGGTAGCGCGTGGTCAGCGTGCCCGTCACCGCCGGCTTGCCCGGTTTGTGCGCGGTGGCGCCGAGCACGTGGTCGAGCAACATCGCGCAGACTCCACCGTGGACATGTCCCGGGGGACCCTCGAATGCGGCGCCTAGCGTGAATTCGGCCCAGACTCGGCCGTCCGTGTCGTGGTGGACCACCAGCGGCGGGGCGGCAGGGTTACGCACCCCGATGACGACGTTGCCCCAGACCATCGCCTCCCCGTCGCGGGTGTGTTGCAGACCGAATGAGTCGCCAATCAGCGATGTGCTGAGTTCGTCACTGGCGCAATCGATCCGGTTCTTCACCGCTTCGACGGTCGCTGCATCCGCTGAGGTGCGGATCGTGACGTCGACGAGTCGGCGCACCGATTGCGCCAAAGGTTCGTACACGGCGCGCAGATTGTTGAGTTCGGAGCCGGCCATGGGTTCAGGGTGCGTAAACCCCGACGCCGCCGCAAGGCGCCATCCCGGCCAGTGGTGCGTTGGACGAGCGGTTCGAGCTGCCGTTGTTAGGCTAACCGAATGGCGAAAAGCACGTCCGACGCGAAGCCGAATCTGGCTGCGACCAGTTGGGCGTTGTTGGGCATGCTGACCTACGAACACGAATTGTCGGGCTACGACATTCGTAAGTGGATCGAATGGAGCCTGCGGTTCTTCTACGGGAGCCCCGCCTACAGCCAGATCTACTCGGAGCTGAAGAAGCTCGAAAAGTTGGGGTTGCTGTCGTCACGCGTCGAGCACACCGGCGGCACCCGCAACCGCCGGCTCTACAAGATCACCCCCGCGGGTCTTGAAGCGGTGCGACGATGGGCCAACGAGGCACCCGTCGATCCACCGGTGCTCAAGCACAATCCGTTGCTGCGCGTGACGTTCGGGCATCTGACCGAACCGGAGCGCCTCAAGGAGATCCTGCAGCAGCACATCGCCTACGCCGACGACATGCAGCGCCAGGCCGCCAAGGACGCCAAGTGGGCCGGAGTGGACCCGTCGTGGGCGTACGCGAAGGTCGCATTGCAGTGGGCCGAGCGGCATTACGCCTCCGAACGCGAGCTCGCCATGAAGATGCTCAAGGAGCTCGACGAGGCCGAGGCCGCCTTCGCCGACGCCGGCATCGAACGCGGTACCCAAATACCGTCGCCCGCACCGGAATATTGGTACGAGATCGAGAAGAAGGCCGAAGCCGAGGACTGATCGGTCACCCGCCCGCCGCGTCCGCGGCGGCGATGTAGCCGTACACCAGACCCTGCGCGATCGTCGCGCCCGCTCCGGGATAGGTGGTGCCGAACGCGTTGGCCGCCGTGTTGCCGATCGCGTACAACCCGTCGATCGCGCGGCCGTCCTCCCGCAGCACGCGGGCGTGGTCGTCGACGCGCAGGCCGCCGCACGTGCCGAGGTCGCTCAGCACCATCTTCACGGCGTAGAACGGCCCCCGGTTCAACGGGCGCAGGTTCGGGTTCGGCGTGACGGTGGGATCGCCGTAGTAGCGGTCGTAGGCGCTGGCCCCGCGCAGGAAGTCGGGATCGACTCCGGCGGCGGCGTTTTCGTTGAAGCGCTCGACGGTCGCGGTCAGCGTCGATTCGTCGACGCCGATCTTGGGGGCGAGTCCGGTGATGGAGTCGGCCCGGTGCGCGATGCCGGCGTCGTACCACCTCTGGGGTATCGCCATGCGCGGGAACAGTTCGGCGGCGAAGACGTAGCTGTTGCGATAGCCCTGGTCGAACACGATCCACATGGATTCGACCGGATTTCCCGCACGTTCACGTTCGAGCAGCCGCTGCCCGAACGTCATGTAGTCCGTCGCCTCGTTGACGAACCGGCTTCCGGTCTGGTCGACGATGAGCGATCCGGGTAGCGACCGCTCCGCCAGCATGACCTTCGGATCGGCACCCGGCAGCGCCGCGACGGCGGGGAACCACCACGCTTGATCCATCAGATCGGTTGCGGCGCCGACATCTTGGGCGACTCGGATCGCGTCGCCGGTGTTCGTCTCGGCTCCCAGGCTGGCATGCTCGCCGAGTGATTCCGACTGGAACTTCCAGCGCATGTCCATGTCGTGATCGAAACCGCCCGCCGCGAGCACCACACCGCGGCGCGCGGACACCGTGATGTCGGCGCCGTCGTGGCTCAGCACCACGCCGCTCACACGATCGCCGTCGGTGACGAGCCGACGCAGGGTGGTGTCGGTCCACACGGGGACGCCCGCGCGCAGCACACCGGCGAAGAGGCCGGCAGCCAGTGCCTGACCCCCGGCGACATACCGCCGCTTGAGGGCCAATCCGCCGATGCCTTGGCCGAGGCGTTTGGCGATGACCGGCAGCCCTTTGCGCGGCACCCGCGACATCAGGTTCATCCACCGGTAGTCCGCGCCGGTGGTCGGTATCGGGACCTTGGCCTCCATCACGCCGGGCCGCAGTCGCGTGCGGTACCGGCCGAGGATCGCCGAGTCGAGGGGACGGCATTCGCAGGTGCGACCCACGGCGGTGCCGCCGGGCGCCTCGGGGTGGTAGTCCGAGTACTCCTTGGCCCAGAAAAGCCGCATCGGCGTCGCCCGCCGCAGCAGTTCGATCGTCGCGCCGACGTTCGCCAGGAACGCGTCCGACCGGTGCGCGGGCGCGGTCCCGTCCACCACCGCGTCGAGGTACGTCTTGGCCCGCGCCGCGGTGTCGGCGCCGCCGTCGCCTTTGATCACCGTGCTGGCCGGGAGCCAGAGCGCGCCGCCGGAACGCGCGGTCGAGCCTCCGACGTAGGCCGACTTCTCGATGATCAGCACGGACAGGCCGCGCTCGTGAGCGGCGAGGGCGGCGGCCATGCCGGTGCCGGACCCGACCACCACCAGATCGACGTTCGTGTCGGTCATCGGCAAGCCGTCGGGGATCGTCGCCCCGTGTGCGCTACTCACAACCGATCAAATTAGAGCGGTTCGGCCCGGGCCGGAACCCATGTCCTGATGAGCGGAACAGAACCGTGAACACGGTCGGCGATCGCTGCTAGAACAGCGGTATGACGATGGACACCGATATCGAGGTCCGCCAGATCGAGGCGGAGGCCGCGCCGTCGCGGTTCGCTCGTGGATGGCACTGCCTGGGTCTGGTCAGGGATTTCGGTGACGGCAAACCGCACCAGGTGCACGCGTTCGGCAAGAAGCTCGTGGTGTTCCGCGGCGGCGACGGGCGCATCAACGTCCTGGACGCGTACTGCCGGCACATGGGCGGCGACCTGAGCCAGGGCGAGGTCAAGGGCGACGAGATCGCATGCCCGTTCCACGACTGGCGCTGGGGCGGCGACGGGCGATGCAAGAAGGTTCCGTACAGCAAGCGCGTGCCCCGACTGGCCCGCACCGCCACGTGGACCACGCTCGAACAGGACGGCATGTTGTTCGTCTGGAACGACGCGGAGGGCAACCCTCCGCCACCCGAGGTCACCATTCCGCGCATCGAGGGTGCGACGAGCGATGAGTGGACCGACTGGCACTGGTACACCACCGTGGTCAACACCAACTGCCGCGAGATCATCGACAACGTCGTCGACATGGCGCACTTCTTCTACATCCACGGCTCGCTGCCGACGCATTTCAAGAACATCTTCGAGGGCCATGTCGCGACCCAGTACATGAACAGCGCGGGACGGCCCGACCTCGGCGAGCCCGGTCCGACCCAGATGCTCGGAACCACCTCGGTCGCATCGTATTTCGGGCCGTCGTTCATGATCGACGACCTCACGTACCACTACACCGACGTCGATCACAAGACGGTGCTGATCAACTGTCACTATCCGATCGACCAGAACTCCTTTGTGCTGCAGTACGGGATCATCGTCAAGAAGTCAGAGAACCTGCCCGAGGACCTCGCGATGCAGACGGCGATCGGCCTCGGCGACTTCGTGAAGATGGGTTTCGAGCAGGACGTCGCCATCTGGAAGAACAAGGCCCGCATCGACAATCCGCTGCTGTGCGAGGAGGACGGGCCCGTCTACCAACTGCGTCGCTGGTACGAGCAGTTCTACGTCGACGTCGCCGACGTGACGCCCGACATGGTGGACCGCTTCGAGTACGAGATCGACACCACCCGGCCGCGCGAGGAATGGATGAAGATCGTCGAGGCCAATATCGCCGCGCGGGACGCCGTCACGAGCGCGGGATGACCGTCCGCCAGGACAACCGACTCGCCGACGCGCCGATGACCTCGGTGACGTGCCGGCTCTGCGCGGCAACCGTTTTGGTGCGCAAGAGCACCTGGCAGCAGACCAGCGTGCAATGGGACGCCGAGTCCGCCGGGACGTGTCACCAGCGCCGCGACGCCGAAGCCATCCACGCGCACGACGGCAGGCCGTTCCTGGTCTGCTTCGAACTGCGGGATTCGATCGAGGAGGCGGCGCGCCGCGGCGCGCTGCCGATCGTCGACGAAACGGCGTGATTTCGGTGCGCTACCGATCGTCCAGCGACTGGTAGCGCACCTAAATCGCAACTAGGTCAGCTGGAATGCCGACAGGGGAGCTTCCTGCGGGTACTCCGCCGGCCCGCCGAGGTCGTACACCGCGTTCAGCGCCGCGATGAACTCCGGATCGTGCAGGGGCTCGCTCGGCACATCGAGCTTGATGCCCTTTTTGTGCACATCGTCGACGAGCATGTCGATCGCCTTGTCGATGGTCAGATCGTCGCTCCCGTCCATGTTCTTCTTGAGCTCGTCGAAGTCGGTGAACACCTCCGCCGACCAGTGCACCAGGAACCGCAATTCGTCGGTGTGGTGGCGGGCGATGACGTCGTCGCCGTTCTGGAGCAGCCAGTAATCGCGGTCCGACGGATCACCGGTGAAGACGGTGTCGAACGCCAGCCCGGGCGGGGTCTGCAGTTCGAGTGGCCCGTTGGCCTCGCCGCGGTGCACCATCATCTCGTTCTGCACGAGCACACCGCGGTTGTAGACCGGCGGCAGCAGGCGTTTCGGCGGCTTGAGGGGCCCGTCGGGCCAGTAGGTGAAGCCGCTGCCCTCGTCGAGCGAGAACCACGTGATGACCTGAGCCATCTTGATGAGGTAGTCGCGGAAGAGCCCGGACTTGCCCATGACGCTGGTCAGCCAGGTGGGAGCATTTTCGTGGCGCACGCCGCGGAAGCTGGGGGAGTCCAGGTGGCCGGGATCGCGGTTGGCGCAGGGGCCGTTGATGTTGAATAACATCATCTCGGGCTTGGCGTATTCGGCGTTCCAGTAGCCCTTGGCGTACTCGACGAAGCGCTGGCTGTAGAAGCAGTCGTGCAACTCGGGGTAGAGCACCGTGCCGTAGTTGGCCAGATAACCGCGGAACGTTGCGGTGAGGAACAGGTCCAGCGAGGGGGTGAAGCCTTCGGGGAACAACCCGCTCATGGTGGCCATCAATTCCTCGGCCGACGCGAAGTGCTGGGCGATGATCAGCTTCCACGGCCCCTGGGTGCGCACCACGTCGAGGAGGCGCTCCCGCTGGTCGTCGGTGTAGAGGTTGTCGATCTCGCGGGGCGGTGAGGCGGGCCGCAGGATGTCGGACAACTCCATCCGCTGCTCTTGGGTGAGCATGTTCTCTCCTACTCTCGAGGTCGGCATCTCATGCCGGTCGCTTGGCCAATTCTGGTGCTGTGGCCCGCAAGTGGCCGCGTGCCTGTCCGGTCATCGGGACATCTGTTTCCGCTCGTTCAGAAGGGCAGCGGATTGGCGAACTTCGCGCGCAGCAGCGCGCCGGTCTCGGCCACCGCTAGGCGCCCACGGGCCGTCGCCTCCGAGCGCATCAGGAACCCGTGGTAGATGCCGGGATAGCGCGTCAGCGTCGTCTGGACTCCGGCGTCGCGCAGCCGATGCGCATACCGCTCGCCCCAGTCGCGGATCGGGTCGGCCTCGGCGGTCACGACGATGGCCTGCGGCAGGCCCGACAGATCCTGTGCGCGCGCGGGAACCGTGTACGGGTGGTCGGGGCCGTCGGCCAGCTCGTGCATGTATTCGATGTCGACGAGCGCGAGCATCGGCGCCTCGGGCATCGCCCGGATCGACGGGGCGTCGAGATCCTTGTCTACGCCCGGATACATCAACACTTGAGCGAACAGAGTCGGGCCACCGCGGTCGCGGGCGGCCAACGCGACGCCGGCGGCCAGTGTGCCCCCGGCGCTGTCGCCCGCCACCGCGACCCGGGTCCTGTCGATCCGGAGGTCGTCGGCATGGGCGGCCACCCAACAGGTCGCGGCGTAGGCGTCGTCGAACTGGGCCGGGGGTGCCGCTTCGGGGGCCAGGTGGTAGTCGACGGACACCACCGTGGCGTGGGAGTGGTGAGCGAGGTTGCGCGCCAACGGTTCGAACGAGCGGTTGGAACCCAAAACCATTCCGCCACCGTGGAAGTAGACGACGGCGGGGGCGTCGCTGTCGGTCGACGGCCGGTAGATGCGCAACGGGATCTCCCCGACCGGGCCCTCGATGATCCGATCCTCAACATCGGCCATCTCCGGCATCGTAGGCAGCGGCGCGGATTCCAACGCTTCACGCACGGCGTCGAGCCCGCGCTCCCGCATCGGCGCCACGCCCCCGAACAGAGCAACCCGCGCCGCGGCATCGGGGTCCAGGTGGTAGTGCGTCACAGGCGATCTCGATCACTCGAGACCGACCGTAGCGTGTCCGAAGCGTGCGCCCCCGCGCGTCGCCCGCTGAAGATGCAGTCCGCGATGGACAACCCGCTGACATAGCTGTTGGAGCAGATACCGACCGCATTGCGGCCCGCGGCGTAAAGGCCGGCCACCGTCCCACCGTCACGATGGGCGACTTCGCCGGTGTGTTCATCGACGATGAGGCCGCCGAGTGTCAGCCCGGGGATCGGATAGAACATCGACGAGTCCGCGGAGATGTTGATCGAGTAGAACGGCGGGGTTGTGAGCGGGGGACACAGATCCGGCTCCTTGTGCGCGGGGTCGCCCGCGCCGCCGGCGATGCCGCGGTTGTACTCCTCGACGGTGCGGCGCAGACCCATCGGATCGATCCCGTTCTCACGGGCGATGTCCTCCACCGTCGACGCCTTGCGGTGTCCGACCGTCAACAGGTAAATCAGTTGCAGGCGCTGGAAGAGCTGTGTCTGCGTGCGAATCTGGGCCCTTACTTTTCTCCAGGTCGGGGCGTCGTAGATGGCCCAGCCCGCGCCGCCGAACTCGCGCATCATCACATTGCCGTGCGTTGCGCCGTAGAGGTCCTCATTGGCGATGCGTCGGCCGTCGCGGCCCACGGTGAGACCTTCGAGAAATGCGCTCGGTGGCGACAGAAAACGCCAGGCCGTGATGTTGCCCATCTTGTCGGTCATGCCTCCGGCCTCGACTCCCAGGGCGATACCCGAGCCGTCGTCGCCGGGGGTGCCGAGCGGCGAGATCTTCATGAACTCCGGAGCATGTTCGGCCATCCACTCTCGGTTGTGGACGAAACCGCCGGCGGCCAGTATCACTGCCCGTGCGGATGTCTCGCCGTCCACGGCGGCGTCGGACCACAGCGTCTCGGCGCGCTCGACCGCGCCCTTTACCAGGCCGGGCAGCCAGGTGCCGGCCTTTCCGGTGAGCTTGGTCAGAACGCGGTGCTTGCGCGCGTCGGGATGGTTCGTCGGCATCGCGCGGTACCGGACTCCGCGGATCCGCCCAAGGTCATCCGCGATGAGTTGGTGCACTCGGCACAACGGAATGAATTCGACGCCCTTGGCTTTCGCCGAACGGCGCAGGTTTTCGAACAGCACCTTGCCCGAGCTCATACCCGGAGCTACGACGCGGTGTCCGCGCGGCACGGGGCGCGCGTGTCGCGCGTAGGGATGGGCCTTCTCGTTGCCGGAGTAGTAGAGGTAGAAATCGTCGGTCGGATACGACGTCTTGTATGAGGACACGGGACCGCCGCGGAACCCGACCCCTTGTCTCTTGAGCCACTCGATCAGATCCGGGCTCTGTTCGCAGAACCTCTGAAGGGTTTCGCCGCTGACCGCGTCGCCGACCTCCTGTTCGAGATACGCCCGCATGTCCGCCACGCTGTCGTCGTATCCACCGGCCCGCTGTTCGGCCGTACCCGCGCCCGCGTAGACGATCCCGCCCGACAAGGCAGTCGCGCCGCCGCCATACCCCCGATCCAGCACCAGGACGCGGGCTCCACGATCGGCAGCCTCGATCGCCGCGGCGGCGCCGGCAGCCCCGAACCCGACAACGATGACGTCGTAAACTGTTTCGCTTGCCATGTTCACCCTCACAGAACCGACTTGATCTGCTTGGCGACCAACCGGGTGGCGCGCTTCGCCGACAGCCGGGCCAAGATGTCGAGGGCTAACGCGTCCGTGCCGATCAGGACGCGGAAGCGGTCGCGGGCGATTCCGTCGACGATCTTTTTGCCTGCGGCTTCGGCGGTGGCGGATCGGACCTTCCTGTCTCCGGCGTCGAGCATCGCAACCCCGGAGTTCCCTGTCAGGTTGGTGTCGATGTTTCCCGGAAACACCGTCACCACATGGACATTGGTGTCGCATAGTTCGGCGTAGAGACCCTCGCTGAACTGCTTCACCGCGCCTTTACTCGCGCTGTACAGCGTTTGGCTGGCGAACGGCAACAGCGCGGAGAGACTCGACATGTTGGTGATGTTCGCCTCCGGCCGGGTCAGCAGGGACGGCAGGAAGGTGCGGCACATCCGCACGGTGGCGTCGAAGTTGACGGCCATGATGCGGTCTGTCTCATCTCGGGAAAGCTCGGAAAAGGGTGCGAATCGGTGGATTACGCCGGCGATGTTGACCAGCCCGTCGATCTGTCCGTGCGCCTTCGCCACCTCATCGGGTAGTGCGGTGACCGCCTCGTCGTCGGTGAGGTCGAGAACGTGCGTGGACATCGGGATGCCGGTGATGCTCGCGAGTTCCGCCGTACCAGCCAGGCCGACCGAATCGAGGTCGACCGCCGCAATGCGTGCGCCGCGGCGGGCGAGCCCGAGCGCGACTTGCCTGCCCATACCGTTGCCGGCGCCGGTCACCACGAACACCTTGTCGGCGATCTGCACGTCGACCTTCCTTCAGTCGGATTCCGTCAATGCCGCGTCGAATCGAATCGCCGCTTGGTGCGCAGGACCGGCGCCCGGCGCGACGCCAAGATCTCGGCCCGCTCCGCCATGGCGTTGCCCACGTACTCGGGCTGGGTGAGCAGATAAAACTCACCGGCCGCGGCCTGCTCGAACACCACCCGCGCCGCTTCGACCGGATCCATCGCCTCGGCCTTGATGTCGAGCATCGCGGCCCGCTGAGACTCCGCGGCCCCGACATCGCCGTCGTCGACGCCGCCCGCGGACTCGAAGATGTTCGACTTCACCGCGCCGGGCAGAACCGCCTGAACGTGGATCCGGTCGGCGTGTCCGGCGAGTTCGACCTCCAGTCGCAGGCATTCGGTCAGCGCCAGCACCGCGTGCTTGCTCATGATGTAAGGCGCCTGCAGCGGCACGGCGGCGACTCCGCCGATCGACGACAGGTTCCACACCCACGACGGAGTGTCCGCAGCGATCATGCGCGGGAGAAATGCGCGAATCCCGTAGAACACGCCGTTGACGTTGATGTCCACCAGCCGGTCCCAATTGGCGACGGGGGTGTCCCACAGATATCCGAACTGCTCGACACCGGCGTTGTTGACCAGCAGCCGGACCGGGCCGATCTCCGAGTACACCTGTGCGGCAATGCCTTCGAGCGCCTCGGGATCACGCACATCACACACCAGGTCCACCGAGCCCGCGAGCTCGTCGCGAAGCGCCGCAATCGCCGAGGCGTCGATGTCGACCAGCACGACGGTCATCCCCAGCGCGGCGGCATGGCGTGCCAGCCCCGCGCCTATCCCGTTGCCGGCGCCGGTGATGACCGCGACACCGTCACCGAAGGCCGCGCGCGCGTCCACGCGTTACGAAGCGGTCGAGGCGGCAGCCGTCTTGGCGGCATGCTCGGAGAACGTGACAGAGTCCTCGGCGTCGAGGATCACGGTCATCGACGTGAACACCAGGCCGTCGCCGGCACGACGGATGCCGACGTCGACCACTCCGCTGGAGACGTCGAACGGGACGTTGTTCGTCACCTGGTTCACGTACAGGTAGAAGCGTGCGGTGGTGACGTCCCCCTCGACGCCGGTGCGGAAGACGTTGGTGGCATGGTGGCGCAGCGGGTAGGGATTCTCGTTGCGGTGCTGGGTCAACCACGCCAAGGTCTCGTCCTTACCGTGCAACTCGGCGGCCATCAGGTCCTCGAACGGGCAGTTCCCGGAATCGGATCGGCTCAGGTATTCCATCTCGTCGCCGAGCCGGGCCCCGAGTTCGGCGAAGTGACCCTGGTCGTAGTGGTACCAGAAGGCGGCGATGAACTCCTGGACCTCGGACAGCGTGATCTCGTTGCTCATGGGTGCGAGTCAACCGCCGACGACCGGGACGTGGCACGACGATGCCCGGTCAGTGGAACACCGCGCGGCCCGGGGCGGCCGGATCAGTCGACGATCAGGCTCCACATGTCAGCTCCGGCGGCCAGCGTCGCGTCGGTCACCTGCTCGTCCCAGTAGCGCACCGTCCCGAATTCGGAGCGCCACGCGAGCGCGGCGCGGGTGAACTCGTGCAACCGGTGCTCGAAAGTGGTACCGATCGCGCCGTGCACCTGGTGGGCGTTGCGCACCACGACCGACGTGGCATGACCGACGCAGGAGCGTGCCGCCGCGACGCGGAAGGCGACGTTGCCCGTCGACCAACCGCTCGTGACGGCGGTCGTCAGCGCGCCCTCGGTCGCCGCCCGCGCCAACGCCGCTTCGGCGGCCAGGTCGGCGATCAGGTGCTGGACCGCCTGGAAGCGGGACAACGGCCGGCCGAACTGGATTCGCGACGCGGCGTGCTCGACCGACGACGCGACGATCCGGTCGAGCGCCGCGCACACCTGGATCGCCCGCACCATCGCGGCTCTCAGCCGCAATTCGGCCACCAGATCGGACGAGACGGACACACCGCCGAGCGCGGCGACGTCGGCCTCGACGGAATCGCGCGGTTCACCGATCAGGTTGCTGCCGGCCGTGATCGAGAGCGCGGCGGCGTCGACGTCGGCGACCCGGTGGTCGTCGCCGTCCCGCCAGACGAGAACCACCCGGTCACTGGCCGCGGCCCAGGGGACACCGCTTGCGGTTCCGTCGTCGCCGAGCATGCACACCGTGCGCACCGCGTCGTCGCTGCCCATCCCGTTCGCCTCGAGCAGCCAGCAGGCCAGTAGGTCGTGTTCGGCCAACGGTGTGCGAACCGCGTTGCGGGCGGCGGCCGCCATCAGTTCGGCGGCCTCGAACCAGCCCGCTCCGCTGCCGCCCGACTCCTCGGCGCCGGTCAGGCGGACCAGGCCCAGATCGTCGAGACGCCGCCACAACTCGGTGTCCCGTTCGACGGCCTTGGCAGGCGGGTGGGCGTCGCGGTACTCGGCGAAGACCGCGTCCATCATTTCGACGAGCGCCGGATCGACGGTCATCGCAGCCCCAACCCTCGTGCGATCACGCCGCGCAACACCTCGTTGGTGCCGCCGCGCAGCGTGAAGCCCGGGCGCTGATCCACGGCTCTTGAAACCAGTTCGGCGAGATCGGGATTCGTGGTCGCGTCGGTCCGCGTGTCGGCGAAGTCGGCGATGTCGCCCTCGGTGGTGGTGCCGAGCACCTTGACCACCGCCGCGGGAACATCGGCGGGCTCGCGCCGCTCCAGTGCGCCCGCGACGGCGGTCGACATCTGGTGCAGTCCGGCGGTTCGGGCGACGAGGCGGCCGAGTTCGGCATCCCGCGAGATTTCCTGTGCGGCCATCTTTTCGCCGCACGTCCGCAACAACACGAAGGTGGACAGGAACCGTTCGGGTCCGCTGCGCTCGAAGGCCAGCTCCGAGGTGACCTGACGCCAGCCCGCGCCGATCTCACCGAACACCATGTCGTCGGGCACGAAGGCGCCGTCGAGGATCACCTCGTTGAAGTGGTGCGCACCGTTCATCGAGACGACGGGCCGGATGTGTACCCCGGGCCCGCGCAGGTCGACGATGAACTGACTCATTCCGGCATGGCGGTTGTCCGGATCGACGGGCGCAGTGCGGGCCAACGCGATGAACGCATGCGCGTAGTGCGCCCCCGAGGTCCACACCTTCGTCCCCGACAGCGACCAGCCGCCGTCCACCTGCACCGCCTTGGTGCGCACGCTCGCGAGATCGGAGCCGGAATCGGGTTCGCTCATGCCGATGCCGAAGAAGCACTCGCCGCGCACGATCCGCGGAAGGAACTCCCTCTTCTGCAGTTCCGTGCCGTACTTGAGCAACGACGGCACGATCTGCCGATCGGCGATCCAGTGCGCCGCGACCGGTGCGCCCGCGGCGAGCAATTCCTCGGTCACCGCGAACCGTTCGACGAACGAGCGTCCGTGCCCGCCGTACTCGACCGGCACGGTCATCCCGAGGTAACCCCGTGCGGCAAGCGCTTTGGTGAAGTCCTCGTCCCACCCCGTCAGCCACGCGTCGACCGACGGCGTGAAGGCGCCCGCGGCACGCTGCTCGGCGAGGAACGCGCGGACCTCGGCTCGCAGGGCCGCCGTGGCAGCGGCGTCGACGGCCGCCGGCGGAACCAGGCGGGGGAGCGTCACGGGACGGTCCGCCATCGGCTGATGCGCTGTTCGTGCTCCGGGTCGCGGTGGGCCAACGGCTGCATGGCCGCGGCCATGGCCAGCGTGGAGTCCAGCGAGCCGGCCCGCGACTCCTGCAGCAGACGCTTGGCCATCCGCAGGGCGTGGGAGGGATTCTTCGTGATCCGGTCGGCCAGCGCGAGCGCCTGCGGGAGCAGGTCGTCGTGCGGCACGACGCGGCTCACCATGCCCCACTCCAAGGCGGTGGCCGCGTCGATGCGGTCACCGGTGAACGTCATCTCGGCGGCGCGCTCGTAGCCGATCGCCCTCGGCAGGAACCACGTGCCACCGTCGCCCGGGATGATGCCGATCTGCACGAAGCTCTCGGCGAACGACGCCCGCTCGGAGGCCACGCGGATGTCGCACATCATGGCGAGGTCGCAGCCCGCTCCCACGGCGGGACCGTTGACCGCGGCGATCAGCGGAACCTCCAGGCGGCCGAGCGCGCGCGGGATCCGCTGGATCCCGTCGACGTAGGCGCGCCGCTGGTCGAGGGCGTCGAGGCCGAACATCCCTGTGCGGTCAGCCATCTCCTTGACGTTACCGCCCGCGGAAAAGATCTTGCCCGCGCCCGTCAGGATCACCGCGTGCACGTCGATATCGGCGTTCGCGGCGTCGACGGCGGCCTCGAACGCCGAGATGAAGCCCTTGTCGGTGATCGCGTTGCCGACCTCGGCCAGGTCGATGGTCCACGTCTGCGTCGCACCGTGAGCGGCGATGTTCAGCGGTGTGCTCATGACGGCAACTGTAGGGACTTGGTCTGCAGAAATTCCTCGAACCCCGCGCGACCGAGCTCCCGGCCGATGCCGGATTTCTTGTATCCGCCGAACGGCGCGATCGGGTTGTACATGCCGCCGTTGACGTCGAGCTGTCCGGTCTGCACGCGCCGGGCGAACGAGATGGCGGTGTCGAGGTCGGGACCCCAGACCGCGCCCGCGAGTCCGTAGGGGGTGCCGTTGGCGATGCGTAGGGCGTCGTCTTCGTCTCGGAACGGGATGACCGCGAGCACCGGCCCGAACACCTCCTCCTGGCCCAACTCGGAGTCGGGGTCGACGTCGGCGAACACGGTCGGCGCGACGTAGTAGCCGGTGTCGCGGACCGGTTCGGATCCACCGGTGAGCAGCCTGGCGCCGTCGCGGCGTGCGCGGTCGATGAACCCGCGCACGGACCCGAACTGCGCGGCCGAGGCCAGGGGGCCGATGCGGGTGCCGGGGTCGGACGGGTCGCCGACGGTGTACTTGGCGGCGGCAGCCTCGATCAGTTCGAGGGCTTTGTCGTAGCGCGACTGCGGCACCAGCATCCGGGTCCAGGCCATGCAGGTCTGCCCGGCGTTGAGGAACGCATTGCCCACGCCGACCCTGACCGCGGTGGTCAGGTCGCCGCCGTCGAGGATGACGTTGGCGGACTTGCCGCCGAGTTCGAGGGCGACCTTCTTCACCGAGCCGGCGGCGAGTTCGGCGACGCGGCGGCCCACGGCGGTCGACCCGGTGAACGACACCACGTCGACGTCGGGATGCGACGCGATGCGCTCGCCCACCACGGATCCGCGGCCCGACACCAGGTTCACCACCCCGGCGGGAAGGCCGGCCTCCTCGACAGCTTCGATGAACTCGAACACCGACAGCGGCGCCTCGTTGCTCGGCTTGAGGACGACGGTGCAGCCCGCGGCGATCGCGGGCAGCACCTTGGCCACCACCTGGTACAGCGGGTAGTTCCACGGGGTGATGGCGCCGACGACGCCGTACGGCTCGCGCAGGACCAACGAGTTACCCACGCGCTCTTCGAATTCGAAGGACTCGAGGACGTCGGCGAAACCGCGCGCCACCGCAAGTGGGACCTTGACCTGAACGCCCTGCGCCACACGCAGCGGCGCACCCATCTCCCGGCTGATGGTCTCTCCGATGTCGGGCAATCGCCTCTCCATCGCGGCGATCACCCTGGCCAGGCGGTCGCCCCGCTCGGCGCGGGTGATCAGCGGATCGAACGCGCGGCGGGCGGCGGCCACCGCCGCGTCCACATCGGCGACCGTTCCGTTGGGAACACAGCCGATCACCTTCTCGGTGGCGGGATCGACGACCTCGATCACGTCGCCCGCCGACGGCGTCACCCACTGCCCGTCGATGAACAGCGTCTTTCGGGTGTAGTCGTGCATGGATCTCCTTCGGGGGATCAGGGAACGATGCTGGCGCGGACGTCGCGCTTGTGCTCGGCGGCGGCGAAGGCCTCGTTGATGTCGTCGAGCGGATACCGCGCCGCAGCCAGCCGGTGCAGGGGGAGGGTGTCCTGGTGCTGTTCGAGGAAGGTCAGCGCCCGCGACAGCACCGGCGGTTCGTACAACGAGACCCCGACCATCGTCTTGTTGGCGAAGACGAAGCGTGACGGGTCGAACTCGAAGGTCCTGCCGATGTTGATGTTGCCGATCTCGACGTAGCGGCCGAACTGACCCAGCATCTTGAGGCCCTCGTCGATGGCGGACGGGTGGCCGACGACCTCGACCACGACGTCGGCGCCGTGGCCGTCGGTCAGTTCCCGCACGATCTTCGCGCGGCCCTTCACCGTGGCGGCCGTGTTGATGTCGATCACCGCATCGGCGCCGAACGCGGTTGCCAACTCGAGCCGTTCGGGCACACCGTCGATGGCGATGACCCGGCCCGCGCCCCTGGCCTTGGCCACCGCGACCGCGTACAGCCCCAGCGCACCGGCGCCCTGCACGACGACGGTCTCGCCGAGTTGCTGGTCCACACGCTCGAGTCCGTACATCACCTGCGACAGTGCACAGTTGGCACCGGAGGCGATGTCGTCGCTGACCCCGTCGGGCACCGTGTACACCACCGCGCCCGCGGGCAGCACGAAGTAGTCGGCGTAGCCACCGACGAAATAGGGCGGCGCGTCCGCGCGTCCGAGCATGGCCATACCGAGGTTCAGGCACGCGTTGCGCCTGCCCGCCAGGCAGTTTCGGCATCGGTGGCAGGAAAAGAAGTAGGGGAACACCACCCGGCTGCCCTTCTCGAGGCGTGCGCCGTTGGAGTCCGCGCTGACACCGTCGCCCAGTTCCTCGACCGCGCCCACCATCTCGTGACCGAGCACCGTCGGAAATTGTCCGCCCAGGCCGCCGGTGGCGAAGGTGCCGTGCCACGCGTGCAGGTCCGATCCGCAGATGTTGGTCCTGGCGACCTTGATCAGGATCTCACCGGGACCGACCTCGGCCAGGTTCACCGTTTCGATCTCGAACGGCTTTCCGGGCGCGTCGAAGCGCGCGATACGTCCTGTGAACAACGGTCAGTTCCCTTCTGGCTCAGCGGCTCAGCGGTTCGGCCGCGAAGCGTTCGCGCAGTTGACGTTTCAGCAGCTTGCCGCTCGGGTTCTTCGGCAGTGTGTCGACGAAGAAGACCTGTTTGGGCGTCTTGAACCCGGCCAGATGCTGACGGCAGTGCGCGATCAGGCCGTCCTCGGTCAGGTCGGCGCCCTCGCGGGAGACCACCGCGGCGACCACGGTCTCGACCCACGTCGGGTGGGGGAGGCCGAAGACGGCGACCTCCTGAACGCCGCTGTGCCGGTAGAGGATCTCCTCGACCTCGCGACTCGCCACGTTTTCTCCGCCGGTCTTGATCATGTCCTTCTTGCGGTCGACCACGTGCAGGAGGCCGTGCTCGTCGTAGTAACCGAGGTCGCCGGAGTGGAACCAACCGCCGCGGAACGCCTCCGCCGTCTTGGCCGGATCGTCTAGATACCCGAGCATCAGATGCGGGCTGCGGTGGGCGATCTCACCCACCACACCGGGTGCGACCGGAGCGTCATCTTCGTCGAGGATCGTCGTCTCCACGTTGACCACCGGCCGTCCCGCCGAACCGGCGTGGGCGTCCTGCTCGTCGGGTCCGAGCGCGGACGCCAGCGGCGCCAACTCAGTCTGGCCGTAGAAGTTCCACAACCTCAGGTTGGGCAGCCGGTCGCGGATCTCGGCGAGGATCTCGATCGGCATCGCCGAAGCGCCGTAATAGCCCTTGCGCAGGCTCGACAGATCGACCTCGTCGAACACCGGGCACCGCAACAGGCTGATCCACACCGTCGGAGGCGCGAAATAATTGGTCACCCCGTACCGCGCGATCGTGCGCAGCACCGCCTCGGGATCGGGCCCGGGCAGGATGATGCTGGTCGCACCGAGATAGATGTCGGTGGCCAGGAAGTTGTCCAGCTGCGCGCAGTGATACAGCGGCAGCGAGTGGATTTCGACGTCGTCACCGGCCATCGAGCCGGCGACGATGGTGCTGACGTACTGCCACATCAGGCTGCGGCTGGTGTGCATCGCGCCCTTGGGCCGCGACTCCGTGCCGCTGGTGTACATCAACCGCAGCAGCTGGTCGTCCTCGATGCGCGGATTCGGCGCGGGGGTGGTGGTGGAAAGCCACTGCGCGAAGTCGTCCCAGCCAGGTGGAACGCTCTGTCCGGGCCGGACGATCGCGGCCCGGGTGCGCACCGCTCCGTCCATGCGCATCGCTTGTTCGGCCACCCCCGCCAGCCCGGCTTCGACGAGGAAGCCGTCGGCCTTGCTGTGGTCGAGGATGTAGGCGATCTCCTCGGCCGTCAGCATGAAGTTCACCGGCACGAGCACGACCGCGGCGCGTGCGGTGGCGAAGGCGAGCACCGCGTACTGCCAGCAGTTGCGCGCCAACAGCGCGACGCGGTCACCGGGATTAAAGCCGTTGTCCTGCAACGCCGCCGCGGCCCGGTCCACGAGCCGATCGAACTCGGCGAACGTCAGCACCACATCGCCGTCGATGATCGCGGTCTTGTCGGGTTGCCTGCGGGCCGAACGGCGCGGGATGTCGCCCAGAGTGTGGCTGCGTGCCTGCTCGACCACCGCATCCAGATCCATGGCGGGCAGCGTAAACATCTCCGGTGGGGGGCGAGGGACTCGTGTCCCGCTCAGTAGGCAGGGCACTGCCTCCTCGGCCGCGTCGCGCCGATACTCGAGACCGTGACTGCTGACGCTCGAGCCATACCGTCGCCGCACGCCGCGGACGTCGACCGCGATGAACTGAGGGCGAATCTCGCTCAGGCGGACCCTGGCGTCCTGGTCGCGGTGCTGGCGCAGCTGACGGGTGATCCGTCGGTGATCGATCGGTTCGGGCCCGTGATCACGCACATCCCTGATCCGCCCGAGCGTGCCGGCGTCACCGACGTCGACACCATGGCAGCGCTTGTCGACGCGGTCGTCTCGGCGCTGTCCTCGCCGCGGACCGAAGGGGCGATGGCCGCCTGCGACATCGATCTGTTCACCCGCGCGCTGCCGGTGGCGCTGGGCTCCGACATCGACGACGAGTTCGTTCCGCTCCTGCTCGAACAGGGCGGTTTTCACCTCTCCCAGCCCACGTTGCCGCGCACCGTGCCGATCCCGCCGACGACGAATGTCGCGATCATCGGCGCGGGCATCGCCGGCATCATCACCGCGCTGGCGGCGGCCGACGCCGGGGTGCGGTACCAGATCTTCGACCGCAATGACGAGGTCGGCGGCACCTGGTTGACGACGAAGTATCCCGGTATCGGTGTCGACACGCCGTCGGCGTACTACTCGCTGTCGCGGGAGGTCAACCCCGACTGGTCGAGCTACTACCCGCAGGGCGCGGAGTATCAGGATTACCTGGTCTCTCTGGCCGACAAGCACGGACTGCGTGAGCACACCCGGTTCGGCACCGAGGTCGAGGCGCTGTGGTGGGACGACGCGCGTAACCAGTGGCAGATCCACGCGGTCGACCGCGACGGCAACCGCGATGTCAGCTACGCCCGGGTGGTCGTCACCGCCGCCGGCTATCTCAACCGGCCGCGGTGGCCCGATGTGCCCGGCCGAGAATCGTTCGAGGGCACCAGCATTCACTCAGCGCTGTGGGATCCGTCGCTGGACCTCACCGGTAAGCGGGTCGCCGTCATCGGCGCGGGATGCACCGCCGTGCAGATCGTCGACGCGTGCGTGGACCAGGTCGAACACCTGACCGTGTTCCAACGGCAGCCGCACTGGGTGGCTCCGCGAAAGCGGTTGTCCGACGACGTCCCGGCGTACCGGCGGTATCTCGGACGGCACCTGCCGTATTACGCGAACTGGCACCGGCTGAAGTCCTATTGGGCGACGGCCGACAACAACTATCCCGTCATCCTGCGCGACCCCGAGTGGGCGAAGGACCATCTGTCGATCTCACAGGCCAACGACGTCCTGCTGCAGATGTGCATGGAGTACATCAACCAGACGTTCGGCGAGGGATCGGAGCTGGCGAAGAAGGTCACCCCCGACTTCGCGCCGTACGGTAAGCGCATCATCCGCGACCCGGGCGGCTACTACGCGGCGCTGACGCGCGAGCACGTCGACGTGGAGGCGAGCGAACCGGCCGCCGTCAACGCGGCGGGCATCGTCACAGCGGACGGGCGGCAGATCGATCTCGACGTGATCATCTACGCCACCGGCTATCACCTCGACTTCCTGTCCACGGTCGACATCCGTGGCCGCGACGGCAGGACACTGCGCGAGGAGTGGGGCGACAGCCCGCGCGCGTACCGCGGTGGCACGGTGCCGGGCTTCCCGAACCTGTTCATCACGTCGGCGCCCAACTACAGCCCCGGGCACGGCGCGGGCGCCAACTTCTCCATGGAGGTGCTCGCGCACTACATCATGGAATGCCTGCAACTGCTCGCGCTGCGCGATGCCGCCGCCATCGAGGTGACGCGGGAGGCCTACGACGATTACGTCGCGCAGATCGACGAGGCGATGTCGCGGACGGTGTGGTGCCATACCCCGAACGCACACACCTACTACCGTTCGGCGTCCGGCCGCGTGGTCGTCGCGACGCCGTACCGCCTGGTCGACATCTGGCACCAGCATCGGGCGCCCGTCGAAGAACACTTCGTGATCCGATGACCGGCCTACTGGCGGGAAAGACGGCACTGGTCACCGGTAGCAGCCGGGGCATCGGACGTGCTGTGGCGCAACGTCTTTCCGCGGAAGGCGCGACGGTGGCGGTCACGGCCCGATCGTTCGAGCCGTCGGCGTCGATACGCGGCGGCGCCGCGGCGGCCCTGCCGGGAACGATCGCCGAAACGATCGAGCTGATCGAGGGGGCGGGCGGGACGGCGATCGGCATCGCGGCCGACCTCGAGGACCCCGATCAGCGGGGCGGGCTGATCGACGAGGTCGTCGAACGCGCGGGCGGCCTCGACATCCTCGTCAACAACGCGGGTTTCGCCGACTATGCCCGGGTCGAGGAGATGGGTTTGGACACCTTCGACCGCACCGTCGAGCACTATCTGCGAACGCCGTTCGTGTTGACCAAGGCCGCCGCGCCGCACATGCGGGAGCGGGGTGCAGGCTGGATCGTCAACATCGGGTCGGTGACGGGCGTCGCCCCGGTGCGGCCGTACCGCGAGTACAACAAGACGTCGGGTGACGTCGTCTACGCCTCCTGCAAGGCCGCCCTGCACCGTTTCACTCAGGGGGTGGCCGCCGAACTGGTCGACGCGAACATCGCGGTGAACTGTGTCGGTCCTTCCACTGCCATCCGTACTCCCGGTGCGGCACAACTCATCCCGGACAGCTTTCCCACCGAACCAGTGGAGTACCTCGCCGAGACCGTACTCGCGATGTGTCACCTGCCTGCCGCCGAGCGCACCGGCCTGGTCGCATTCAGCCTGCACTATCCGTGGTCGCAGGGACTGACCGTGCACTCTCTCGACGGCGTCACCGAGTTACCGACCCTGGAGCCTCCCGCGACCGCCAACCCGAACATCCTGCCGGCCGGTCTTTAGCGCGAATACTGCGGGAGGGTCGCGGATCGCGCGATTTCACAGCCCAGCTGCAGAATTCGACGCATAAGCCGCCAGATCACCCGATGGCGCAGAAGCTGTGGCAGACCCGGTCGCGGACGATCACCTCGGGACACTCGGGGTCGAACCACCGGTCCACGTACGCCCAGTGAATCGGATGCATGAGGTACGGACCGGTCAGACCGTCGAGATCGCGAAACTCCTGTTCGAACACGTGGGTCCACTCCGACACACCGACCGCCGACTCGACCCTGGCGAGCTGCCATGAGGCGATCGAATTAACATAGCGGGGGAGCAGCCGCAGATCGTCCTCGAACCGCGCCACTGCGGCGCCGTCGGTGTCCGGTTGCACACGCAGCAGCAGTGTCCGGTAAACGGTGGCCGAGATATCCCTGGCGGCGACCACGTCGCCGGTGTAGGTGGCGCCGTTGACGCGGCCGACCTCGGGGCGATCGAGGATCGAATTGAAAGTCGTTGCCACCGAGGACCACTCGTCTTCGTCGCGAAAGCGCAGATGCATGAGGATGTCGCCACCGTTGCGCACGCCGGGCAGTGTCGGCTGCACCAGGGCGTGGGCCGCATTGCTGGCCGCCGCGGCTTCGCGCAGCTCGTACAACAAGCGGTCACGTCCGGTGGCCTCGGCGGCATCGATCAGCCGGATGACGCTATACATCGCACAAGCCGTCGACATCACCTGCTGCGGCGGCGACGCTGCGGGTGCGCTCCACGACGAGGTCGGCGATGCCTTCCCACCACGGCCCGAGTGTGGCGTCGGGTCTGCCCTGCCATGTCATCTCCCACCACGCCTGAGGGCTCGGCAGGGACCACGTCACGGTGATCACGTTGGATTGGTCGTCGAACCATATCGGCGGGCTGACGAGGACCTCGCGAAGCGTCATCCCGCGATCTTGCGCCCCGGGCGCGTATTCGGCCAGGTACGTATCGACGAATTGTCGTGCGCATCCCGGCCGGGTGATGACGCGGTCGATGACGAACACCTCACCGTCGGCCATGGCCCGACACTATGGCCACCGGGACCGCGGCACAGACGGCGCTCCCAGCCATCGGGACGACACCGTTGACCGTGGCGATCGGGCGGAGCACCGTGGTCCGATGACCGTTGAGACGCCGGACCCGTTCGCGCCGGCCAGGCTCGGCCCGGTGAAGCTGCGCAACCGCGTCATCAAGGCCGCGACCTCCGAGGGACGCTCGCCCGACGGTACGGTGACCGACGACCTGATCGACTTTCACGTCGCGTTCGCCACGGGCGGCGTGGGAATGACGACCGTCGCGTACTGCTGCGTTTCGAAGGAGGGCGCCAGCGCACCCGGTCAGATCGTGATGAGCAAGGCGGCGCTGCCCGGCCTGCGTCGGCTCACCGATGCGGTCCACGGGGCGGGCGCAGCGATCTCGGCGCAGCTCGGCCATGCGGGCGTCGTGGCACCGAAGAAGCTGACCGGCGTCACCGCGATCTCACCGAGCCGGTTCCTCAATCCGACCTCATTCGCTTACTGTCGCGAGATCACACCCGCCGAGATCAATGTGGTCATCGAACAATTCGCCGCGGCCACTCGCGTGGCGATCGATGCGGGCTTCGACGCCGTCGAACTCCATTTCGGCCATCTGTACCTGCCGAGCTCGTTCCTGAGCCCGCGCATCAACCGGCGCAAGGATGCCTACGGCGGCTCCATCGACAACCGGTCGCGGTTCGTGCGGGAGATCGCCGGTCGCGTCCGGGAAGTCGTGGGAGATCAGATCGCGGTCATCGCCAAGCTGGACATGGACGACGGTCTGCCCGGCAGCATCTGGATCGACGAGGCGCTACGGACCGCGCAACTACTCGACGCCGACGAGACCCTGGATGCGATCGAGCTGACGCAGGGCTCGTCGGTGTACAAGCCGATGTACCTCTTCCGGGGCGACGTCCCGGTCAAGGAGTTCGCCGAGGTGATGCCGGCGGCGCTGCGGCCCGGCGTCCGGCTGGCCGGCAAGCGCGTCATGGGCAGTTACCCGTATCGGGATCTCTACATGCTGGATGCGGCGCGTCAGTTCGTGCCGGTGGTGCGCCACACCAAGCTGATTCTGTTGGGCGGCATCACGAATCACGACCATCTTCAGACGGGTCTGCGCGAGGGGTTCGACTTCATGGCGATGGGCCGGGCGTTGTTGCGTGAGCCCGGTCTGGTCAACGCGATGATCGCCGATCACAGCACCCGCAGTCGATGCAACCACAACAACAAGTGCATGGTCACGGTGTTCGGCCGGACTCACTGTGTTCTCGACCCGCATCAGCGCTATGGGCCGGTGGCGAGGGCCTGAACGCGAAGCCTCACAACAACGCTGCGAGCTGTCGCGTAACCTGCCGCCGCGCCTCGTGGGCGATGTCGAGCATCGGCATCGTCATGAAACCGTGGATCCCACCGTCGAAAACGCACCGCGTCACGGAAACACCCGCGGCTTCCAACGCCTCGGCATACGCGACGCCCTCGTCTCGCAGCGGATCGTGACCCGCGATCACCACCACGGCCGGCGGGAGCCCGTCGAGGCGCGCCTGCAGCGGCGACGCATACGGGTGGGCGCGGTCAGCGGGGGAGGGCACATACTGGTCCCAGTACCACTGCAGCGCCGGGCGCGGATTGTAGAAACCCTTGCCGTACAGACGGTACGACTCGGTATCGAAATCCGCGGCGATCATCGGGTAGATCAGCATCTGGGCAGACAATGCCGGCCCGCCGCGGTCGCGCGCCATCAGAGCGGTCACAGCCGCGAGATTGCCGCCGGCGCTGTCGCCGGCCACCGTCAGACGGGTCGGGTCGCCACCGAAGTCCGCCCAGTGCTCGGCGGCCCAGCACGTCGCGGCGTACACATCCTCAGCCGCAGCGGGCCACCGATTCTCGGGTGCGAGCCGGTATCCCACCGAAACCACCACGGCGGGAAGCAGGTTGGCCAGATTGCGGCACAGACCGTCATGGCTGTCGAGGTCGCAGAACACGAATCCACCGCCGTGCGCATACACCACGACGGGCAGCGGCGCCTCCGAAGCCGGCCGATAAACCCGCACGGTGATGGGCCCGTCGCCTCCGGGGATGCTGACATCACCGACGGATTCGACGGCTTCGGGCTCTGCGGGCGGCACGAACCGCGATCGGATCGTGGCACGTGCCTGTGAACCGCTCATCGTGTGCACCGGTGGAAAGCCCGAGTCCAGCGCCTCGATCAGGTCGGCGATCTGCGGATCGAGGCTCACGCGTACTGCAGCACCGGCTCGCGCGGCGATGTGAGCCGCGGCGCAGGCACATTCCGCAGCGGCCGAGCCTGCTGCAGCGTCGGCGCCACCCGGCGCGGGCCGTCCTCGGCGTTGCGCCAGATCGCCATGGCCGTCATCCGCACCGGTGCGACGAGACGCTGGTCGAACATCATGCGACTCATCGGACCGCAGACAGACACGGCCGCGACCGCCTCACCCTGACCACCGATCGGTGCTGCGACGCAACCGAATCCGCTCAGCGCCTCCTCGCGGTCGAACGCGATTCCGTGCTCGCGTGCCTTGGTGAGCTCGGTGCGCAGCTGGGCGGGTGATCCGATGGAGTACTTTGTGCGGCGGTTCGTCAGCTCGATCGTGCCGTAGTCGAGGTCAGTCACGGCGGCCAGCATCGCCTTGCCCAGCGCCGAACAATGCCCGGGGTGACGGCCACCGACTCGACTGGGGATGGCCGCGGCAAGCCCGTCGCCGATCTTCTCCAAATACAGGACATCGGTGCCGTCGAGGACCGCGAGGTGAACGACCAGACCGGTGGCGCGGTGCAGATCGTGCAGCAGAGGCACCGCCGCGCGGTGCAGGCGGTCCTGGTGCACCGCGAGCGAACCCAACTCGACCAGCCGCATGCCCAGCTCGTAGTCGCGGCCGTTGCGTCGCAGCCACCGCAGTTGGACGAGGCGCTCGAGCATGCGGTGCGCGGAGGAGCGGGGCAGTCCGGTGCGGCGCACGATCTGCGCGAGTGTCAGCCGGCCCGGCCCATCGAAGGCGTCAAGAACCAGCGATACGCGGTCAAGGACTGCGCTGGGTGTTTCGACGGGCGTTGTCATGTGGCCTCCGGAGCACGAGCTGCAACACGCAGACATATTTCTAATAGGAATATGCCTATTTGTAGCACGGAGATGTGCAGGGTGTCACACAATCCCCGCGATTGGGCGTCGGTCACGTCTGCGACCTGCGGTTGAGAGGTTTCGGCGCAGCGGCGTGTGTCGCCTAGCGGGGTGATTTCGTGCAGCCAGTCCGTGGGATCAACCCATTTACGGTTCGGTGGCGCCGCTGTGCGGGTCGATGAGGATCTTGGCGTGCGCTTCGGCGGTGCCCAGGATCTCGAAGGCGCGGTCTACCCCCGCCAAGCCCACCGTGCCCGTGATGAGCGCCGAGGCATCCACCTTGCCCTCGGCGAGCAGATGCAGGGTGTCGCGGAATTCCAGCGGCGTGTAACCGAAGACGAACCGCAGGTCGATGTCCTTGCCGTTGGCCACCGCCGGGCGGAAATGGTCGGTGCCCATGCACACACCCACCACGACAACCCGCGACTGCACAGGCGCCGCACGGATGATCCCGTCGATGATTCCGGGCACACCGACGCATTCAAAGACCACCGGTCGCTTGGGACCCGCGGCACCGAGCGTGTCGGCGAGCCGGTACAGATGCGACCAGCCCGGCAGGCGGCGCAACTTCTCCATCGACCCGACGGCGAGTTCGAACAACTGTTGCGCCTCGGAGATGGCCCCGGCCTGCCCGGCAGTCGTATACGGCGAATCGACGGCGGGGTCGATGACGACGTCGGCGCCGCACCGCGATGCCATCTCGCGCCGGGTCGTTGAGAAGTCGCTCGCGACGATCGTGTGTACGCCGAGCGACTTCAGATGGCAGATCACCGCGAGCCCGACCGGGCCGCAACCGATGACGACCGCCACGTCACGCCTGCGAATCTCGCTGCGGCGCACCGCATGCAGGGCCACTGCCATCGGCTCGGTCAACGCTGCGGTATCGAGGTCCAGCCCGTTCGGGACGACGAAACTCATCGCGGCTTCGGCGAGGACGTGCTCGGCGTACGCGCCCGGCGCCAGCGGCGACAGGCCGGTCATGTGCACTCCGCCTGCCGCACGCACCATGGGAAACGACACCACGGGAGACCCGACCTTGAACTCCTTGGCCGTCCCTCGGCCACGCTCGGCGACTTCACCGACGAACTCGTGGCCCAACACCACGGGAGTGTCCTGGCGCATGAAGTCCGGATAACCCACCTCGTCCATTACGTCGGTCAGTTCATCGGCGTGGTCCTTCGCGTGCAGGTCGGATCCGCAGATACCGCAGCGACGCACCTCGAGCAGGAGCTGTCCGCGCGCCGGGGTGGGCGTCGGGAGATCGACGACGGAAAGAGTGCCTCGTTCACAGCTGACGGCCTTCATGCGGTCCATCCTGTACCACCGGGCAGGGACGGCCCGCCACCAGGCAGCCGGGGCCTTAAGCGCGCGCCGCGTTGCGTCCGGCGCGCCGGCCGTAGAAGCTCCCGTCGCCCAATGAGATACCGCTTGCGTACCCCCACGCCGCGAGACCCGCGGTGCAGCGCCCCGCGGCGAACAAGCCGGGGATGGGTTCGCCACTGACGTGCAACACCTCGGCATCCAATGACGTCAACAGCCCGCCCAGTGTGAAACCGCCGGTGCTCTCGCGCAGATCGATGGCGCCGACCGGGGTGCCGATCGGCCGCAGCCACTGAGACTTCTTGTGTAGCAGCCGATCTTCTCCCACGGCGGCCCCGGCGTTGTACGCCGACACGGTCGCCTGAAGAGAGCCCTGCGCCAAGTCCATCTCGGATTCGAGTTCGGCGACCGTCTCACACACCCAGGTCGGCTGGCGCATCATCAACTGCGGCGACAGCGATGCCATCGCCTCCTCCTGCGCCTTCTCGTCAATGATCAGGAACGCCGTGTTGTCCTGGTGATACAGCGTCAACTGCCCGACCCTGCCCGGATAGGTGTCCTCGGCGACATAGCGCTGGCCGCGGCCGTTGACCAGGATGCCCCGCACCAGTTGCTGCGGATCGATGAAGATGGCGACCTCGGTGGCGTCCATGTGCGCGAGGTCGGCGCCCAGCGCCTGCGCCATCCGGATGGCCTGCCCGTCATGCTGCTCGATGGCGGCGGCGGGCCGGCCCGCGATGCGGGGCGCGTACTGGGCCACCATGGCTTCGTTGTAGGCGAAGCTGCCCATCGCCAGCACCACACCGCGACGCGCACGCACGGCGATCTCCTCGCCGTATCGGCGCGCATGCACACCGACCACCCGGCCGTCGGTATCGACGATCAACCGCTGCACCCGAACGTCGTAGATCGCGCGGGCTCCGGCCGCGGTAGCCGTCTCCACGAGCGGTTTCATCAGCATGAACCCGGCGCTCGACTCGCCCTGCTTCTTGTCCGACATCTGCGGGACGTGCCCGCGGGGAGCAGGTGCGGCGATGGTGTTGAACGGATACGAGTTCTCCCCGCCGCTGAACATCAGACCCTGATCGCCCATCGGCTCCCAGCCGGGTTCGCCGAAGAACTCCGGCTTGAAAACCACACCGCAGCCGACGAGCCAGTCGAAGTGGTCGAGGCTGCCGTCGCAGTAGTCGGCGATGCGCTTCTCGTCGGCACCGGGACCCATCGCGGCGTTCAGGTACGCAGCCATGTTCGCGACGGAATCGTCGAAGCCGCAGGCCTTTTGGATCGGTGTGCCCCCACCGAGGTAGATGAAGCCGCCGGCCATGGACGCCGCACCGCCCCACGAGCCGGTGCGCTCCAGGACCAGGACGTCGGCGCCGGTGCGTGCGGCCTCCACGGCGGCGGCGGCGCCTGCGATGCCGAAACCGGCTATGACGACGTCGGCCTCCTCATCCCACCGCGCGACACCCGCCGCGGGAAGGGGAGTGACGTCACCACTCACGGGCGCATCGCCGCTGGAAGGTCGGAGACCCACTCGTGACCCCAGTAGCTGTCGGCGGTGATTTCCTCTGCGGTGTAGTAGGTTTCGTCGACCCGCATACCGTCGGTGCCGAACTCGATGTCCCAGTCGCCGGGCGCCCGAACGTAGAACGACACCATCTTGTCGTTGGTGTGCCTGCCAAGCGTCGAGGACAACTGGAAACCGTCCTTGTTGACCCGGTCGAGCGCCTGTCCGACGGCGTCGAGGCTGTCGACCTCCACCATCAAATGAATCAGGCCCGGGTCACGCAACGTCATCGCGGGGCAGATCGCCAGGCTGTGGTGGCGTGCGTTGATGCCGAGGAACCGGACGCGCAGCGGCCCGAACTCCGGTGGCGTCGGAACTCGAAACGCTCCGCGCGACTTGAATCCCAGTACCTCGGTGTAGAACTGAAACAGTCCGGGCACATCGAGGGACGGCAGCACCACATGGCCCAGCCCCTGATCGCCGGTGACGAATCGGGCGCCGAACGGCGTCACCACCGGACTGTGGTCGAGCACTGCGCCGTGGAAGACTTCGGTCGAGGTGCCCGCCGGGTCGTCGAAGGCGATGACCTCTTCGACGCGGCGGGCGTCTGCCTCCTGGAGCGAGAGTTCCTTGACCGCCACGCCCGCACCGTCGAGGGCCGCCTTCACCCGCGTCAGCGCCGCATGGTCACGGACTTCCCAGCCGACGGTGACGATCTTGTCGACGTCGCCGGGCACTACGATGATGCGTGCGGCGCGCTCGTCCATGCGCAGATACAGCGCATCGCCATCGGGGCCGGAGCCTTCGGCGAAGCCGAGCACCCCGAACGCGAAGTGGCGCCACCGGTCGATGTTGGTGGCCTGGATCTTGACGTAGCCGAGGCTCTTCAGATCGCTCATCAGATCATCGCCCGCAGCGGACCCTGCGGGTCCACACCCAACGAGCTCAGCGCTGAGGCGTGAAACGCCGTGCCCGGCACATGGATCGCGTGTAGCTGGCCGACATGCACGTCGCGCCAATACCGCTGCAGCGGCTTGTCCATGCGGGCGGCGTTACCGCCCGAGCGGGCGAAGATCTCGTCCACGGCGGACACGGCGCGCCACACCGCGCGGATCTGCGTGCGACGACCCGCGGCCCGGTCCTCGAAGCTGACCTCCTTGCCCGCGGCGACCATGTCGTAGATGCGATCGGCATTGGCCAGCAGTTCTTGACGCGCGGCGTTGATGTCGGCGGCCGCCTCGCCGATGGCGTACATGACGTACGGGTCGTCCTTGATCGCCGTCCCGGTAGCGCCCACCCGCTCGCGTTGGTAGTCGAGGTGTGCGGCCAGCGCGCCCTCGGCGATGCCGATTGTCGCTGCCGAGATGCCGAGCGGGAACATCGTCGACCACGGCATCAGGTAAAGCGGTTCGGTCATGCCGGCTTCGCGCTGGGCGGTTCCGTCCATCACCTTCGTCGCGTCCATCGTCCGGTACTCCGGGACGAACGCGTCTTTGACGATGACGTCCTTGGAACCGGTGCCGCGCAGCCCGACCACGTCCCAGGAGTCCTCCACGATCTCGTAGTCGGACCGCGGCAAGATCATGTGCAGCATCTGCGGTGGCATCAGCGGTTTGCCGTCGGCGTCCCCGAGCATCGCGCCGAGGATGATCCAGTCGCACGCGTCGGTACCGGAACTGAACTGCCACCGGCCGTTGAAGATGTAGCCGCCGTCGACCGGCTTGGCCACGCCTTGGGGCGCGTACGGCGACGCCATCCACGTGTCGATGTCGTCGCCCCATACTTCCTCGCCGACCCGCGGATCGGCGTAGGCGAGCTGGTACGGGTGCACGCCGACCACACCGTTGATCCAGCCCGCCGCGGGGTCCAGGGCCGCCGTGGCCATCACGGTCTCGGCGAACTCGAGCGGATGCGCCTCGTAGCCGCCGTGTTTCTTGGGCTGCAGCAGGCGAATGGAGCCGACGGCCTTCATCGACTTGACCGTCGCATCGGTCAATCGCCCGACCTTCTCGGCTTCGGCGCCCTGCTCCTTGAACTGCTCGGCCAGTTCCATCACCCGGTCGAGTACGCGCTCGCTCATGCTGGTGTCCTCACTATGTGGCTGCACTTGATGGTCTACCGCACCGAAGCCGCGAACGGGACGGAATCCCGGTCAGCGGGCGGCGTTTCCCGCTCAGTACTCGATGTGGAGCTCGTCGCTGATCGGTCGGGCCTGGCATCCCAGGATGAGGCCCTCGGCCAGGTCGGCCGGTTCGAGGATGTCGCAGGCAGCCATGTCGACCTCGCCGGACACCACGGTCGCGACGCAAGAACCGCAATGGCCTTCGCGGCACGAGTGGGGAGCATCGATCCCGGCGTCGAGCATCGCGTCGACCAGCGACTTGTCGCGAGGCCAGCGCAGGTTGTGCCGGGTTCCGTCCAGATCGACACAGACGGTGGCATCAACCCGGGCTTTTGTCGGTGGCATGCGCCGATCGTGACGGTTCGAACAGGCCGGGTCGAGCGACCCGTCCGATGGGCGGTACGGCGTTCGCTCGATTGCCCGGTCATCGGGAAACTCCGGGGGCACCGGGACCGCGACGCCCTACCGTGACGTCGTGGGTATCTCCGAGGAACGCTCAACGGTGGACGCGGTCGTCGTCGGCGCCGGCTTCGCCGGGCTGTACGCCTTGCACAAGCTGCGCTCGCAGGGCTTGTCGGTCCGCGTGTTCGAGGCGGCGCCCGAGATCGGGGGGACCTGGTACTACAACCGCTACCCAGGAGCGCGTTGCGACGTCGAGAGCGTCGACTACTGCTACTCGTTCGATCCGCAGCTCGAGCAGGAGTGGGACTGGTCGGAGAAGTACGCCACCCAGGCCGAGATTCTGCGCTACCTGAACTGGGTGGCCGACCGGCTCGACCTGCGTGACGGCATCACGTTCAACACCCGGGTCACCTCGGCGGTACTCGACGAGAGCGACCTGAAATGGACCGTGTCGACCGATGCGGGTGAAGTGGTGACCGCCCGCTTCTGCGTGATGGCGACCGGTCCGTTGTCGGCGGCCCTGACGCCCGACTTTCCCGGCCTGGACGGTTACGCGGGGGAGCTGTACCACACCGCGCACTGGCCGCACGAGTCCGTCGATTTCACCGGTAAGCGGGTCGCGGTGATCGGGACGGGTTCTTCGGGTATCCAGTCCATCCCGGTGATCGCCGACCAGGCCGATCGGCTCTACGTGTTCCAACGGACGCCGAATTACAGTGTGCCCGCTGGTAATCGGCCATTGACCGATGAGGACCGGGCCCAGATCAAGGCGACGTACGCCGAACGCCGCCGGTTGTCGTGGCGCAGCGGCGGCGGCTCACCGCATATCGCGCATCCGAAGCTGACGATGGAGGCCACGGCCGAGGAGCGCCGGGAGGCGTTCGAGAAGCGTTGGGAGCTCGGGGGAGTCCTGTTCTCGAAAACGTTCCGCGATCAGATGATCGACATGGCCGCCAACGAGGAGGCGCGCAAGTTCTACGAGGAGAAGATCCGCGCGGTGATCGACGACCCCGAGGTCGCCGAGCTTCTGATCCCGAACGACCATCCCATCGGGACGAAACGAATCTGCACCGACACCAATTACTTTCAGACGTTCAACAAACCGCATGTGAAGTTGGTGAGCGTGCGCAAGACGCCGATCGTGTCCGTCGACGCCGACGGCATCAACACCACCGACGCCCATTACGACGTCGACGCGATCGTGCTCGCCACCGGGTTCGACGCGATGACCGGTGCGCTGGGCAAGATCGACATCGTCGGTCGCGGTGGGCAGAAGCTGCGCGACGACTGGGCGCACGGACCGCGCACCTACCTCGGTCTCGGCGTGGACGGCTTCCCGAACCTGTTCCTGGTCTCGGGGCCGGGTGCGCCCGCGGTGCTCGCCAACATGGTGTTGCACGCTGAGGCGAACGTGAACTGGATCGCCGACGCGATCTCCCACCTCGACGAACACGGCTACACCGCAATCGAAGCCACCGGTGACGCCGTCGAGAACTGGATCGCGGAGTGCAATCGACGTGCAGACGCGACGTTGTTCCCGAAGGCCAACTCGTGGTACATGGGCGCCAACGTCCCGGGTAAACCGCGCGGATTCATGTTGTTCATCGGCGGTTTCGGCGTTTACCTGGATGTCTGTGCCGAGGTGGCCGCAGCCGGTTACAAGGGCTTCCGCCTGATCTAGGATCGTCGTCGTCAACTCAGTGTGATGACAACTTTATCGGCCATCCCTGGCGTGCCGACGCAGCGCAATGCCTCCTCGAGATCGTTGAAATCGAATGTATGACTGATGATTAAGCGATATTTCTCCCAATTGGCGACGATGTCTTTGGTCACCTCGAAAATCTCACTCGGATAACCCATCGACCCGACGATAGTCAGCTCGTTGCTCATGACGTTCATCATGTCCACGTTGACGGGCTCCTTGTGAACGGCGACGACGCCGAGCTTGGCCCCACGTTGGGCCACGCCCATGGCCGAGTCGATCACCTCGGGCACGCCCGCTGCATCGAGGAAAATGTTTGTGCCCGCCCTGTCGGGCCACATCGAATCACCGGGGCCGTGCAGGTCGATCAGCCGTGCCGCGAAATCCTCATCCTGGGAGTTTATGACCGCGTCGGCACCGATCTTCAAGGCCTTGTCGAGGCGGGACGGCAGAATGTCGGTCACAACGACGTGTTCGACTCCTCGCGACTTCAGCGCAAGGGTGATTCCCAGGCCGATGGGGCCTGCGCCGAACACCAGCACCTTGTCACCGTGTCGAGGCGCCACCTGGTTGACCGCGTGAAACGCGACCGCCATGGGTTCGTTAAGCGCCGCGACCTCGTACGGGATGTGGTCGGGAATGACCTCGAGGCTCCGACCCCGCACGGCGTCCTTGATGAGGAGGTAGTCGGCCAGTGCACCGGCCGACCCGCCGTTGCCGATGATGTCGTCAGCGAGGGCCATCGGATTGATTACCACGCGATCGCCGACCGATATATCGCGGACGTCGGTGCCGACCTCGACCACCTCGCCGGCGGGTTCGTGTCCGATCGGCATACTGCCTTGTCGCGGCGGCAGCCCACCGATGGAAATGTAGAGGGTGTCCGATCCGCAGATTCCGCACGCTCGGATCTTGACCAGTACATCGGTGGGGCCGACGGTCGGCGTTGGTACGTCGATGATCTCGGTCTTCTCAGCGGCGGTGATGATGGCTGATCGCACTGCCGTTTTCCTCCTTAGATGGGGCGCCGATGTGGTCAGAGCACGCTGTAGCCGCCGTCAACAACCAGCGCAGACCCGGTGCTGTAGGCCGCGTCGGCGCTGCATAGATAGAGGATGGGGCTGGCGATTTCAGCGGGCTCGGCGAACCGGCCAAGCAAGATGTGATCGATCTGCTCCTGCTTGATCTCCGGTACGTGCTCCATCGGCGCAGTCATGCGGGTGGCGACGACACCGGGGACGACGGCGTTTATTCGTATGCCGTCCGCCGCCCACCTGGCGGCGAGGTTTCGCGTCAGGGCGAGAACACCCGCCTTCGCCGATCCGTACCCGGGCACCACCGGCACCGCACGGATGGCAGCCATGGAGGCGAGCATCACCACGCTCGCACCCCCAGCCGCCCTCGACGTTTTCAGAGCACCGTGCAGCCGTTCGGTCAACTGAAACGGTGCGAGCAGGTTCAATTGCACTGAAGCAGTGAAGCCTTGCGCCGTGGACTCGTCGAGGCCGCCGGGGAAGTTGGCTCCGGCGTTGTTGACGAGGATGTCGAGTTCGGTGAACTGTTGGGCGAAAGCCTCGATGGCGCGCGGGTCGGTGAGCTCCAACTGTCGATAACTCATTCCGGCCAGGTCGGTGTCGTACTCCTCGGGCGCGGCCCGCGTGCCGGTGATGGTGACGTGTGCCCCGCTGTCACGCAACATGGTCGCCGTCGCATGTCCGATGCCGCTCGTTCCTCCCGTCACCACCGCTGTCGCACCGGTGAAGTCGAAAAGTACACGGTTCGTCATGACAGTCCGGCAATCCGCGTACGCAGCCAAGCGGATTCCCAGAAATTGCCGCTGCGTTCCAGTAGGACGCGGTGCGCGCTGATCAACACGTCTTTGGCCTCCTCGTTCTCGGGTTGTGCGCGATTGACCATCTCGGCCAATTGGACCGCCCACACCGGTTCTCCGGCATCCAACAGGGTCCTGCACCGGTCCAGAACGGCTGCAGCACCTGCTATTTCGATGAGATCTGCTTCTGCCTGGTCGGGGCTATCGGCATAGAGTTCGGCCGTCGATCGATGGTGGAACCAGCCGGCATAGTTCTCCCAGATCGCGCGGACATTCCAGCGTACGGTTCCGTAACCCTGACCCACCTCCAACTCGGACGGCAGCACCACTTCGCGCATGAGTGTGTGAACGTCTTTGCCCTGGTTCATCCCTTCAACCGTGCGGTCGTGGATGTAGAGCACCGCGTCGCGGAGCCGGGTCAGCTCCCATTTGACGCGGTCTTTGCCGACGATCGGGCCGAAGTGACCGGTGAGCAGGGTCTCGACGCCCAGTGCGCGGACCCGGTCGATCGACTCAACCACGGTAAGCGCATCCCGGTAGCGATCGCCGCGCATGGTGACGAGGTTTGGGATGTGTCCAAACAGCGCGCCAAACAGGTTGCCGCACAGGCATACACCTTCGCTCGGCAGCCAGACCACCAGGCTGTCGGTAGTTTCACCGCCCGGTGTTGCGAGCAACTCCAGTCGACGACCGCCCAGCTCGATGGTCAATTCGTCGTCGACGACCATCGTCGGAGTCGGCACACTCTGCGGCCGTAGGGCACCAAATCTCGCTGTGGCGCCCTCGATGGTCGCCATGACCTTGTCGACCCACGCGAACGCGGAGTTCCTGGCCCGGAACTCTGCGAGCAACTCGTTGTCGCGCCGCCAAGTTTCCCAATTCGCCTGGGCGACGACGTCGGTCTGGGGGTCCGCCAGAGACCCGATACCGCCGACGTGGTCGACGTGTCCCTGCGTGAGGATGATGTAGCGGGTCGGCGCCGCGTCGATGGCGTCGTAGTTGGCGCGGTGCACGGGCCCCTCAAACCCCATCCCGGTGTTCAGCACGATCCGGCCATCGCCGGTCACCAGCATGTAGGAGTTCGACAGGCCGGGGGAGAGCCATATTCCAGCGCTGACCTCTTCGGCCGGTGCCCCCGCGCCGACTATGTCGTCGGCTCCCGGTCTGCCCAGATATGCAGGCTCGTAGTCGTTCACGTCTCCTCCCGCACATCAAAGCGGTCGAAGTAAAACCCGAATCGCGTCCGGACATCCTCCGGCGATCGCCCGAAGTGGCGTCTGAGGTCGTACCGCAGCCGCCCGTGTTTGCCGCGTGGATTGTCATCGAGGTAAGCGCGGAACCCTTGTCGTGCCTCGGGGCTCAACTCGGTGCCGTTGCAGGAATACAATTTGTCCAGGATCGTCATCTCGTTGCCATTGAGTTCATGAAACGAGATGTCCATGCTCTGGCCGGATCCGACGAGTTCGCGGTCACGCACGCACGCTCGCAGCAGGCGCTCGATTCGGTCGATCCAATATTCTACGAGACCCTGCGGGTCGATCTCCTTGCGCCGAATGCGATCTCCGTAGGCCAACATGGTCACGGCGGATGTGATCACCGCTACCGGGTCGCGATGGGTGAAGGCGACGGTGGCATCGGGGAATGTGCGCATCAGCGGCCCGAGTTGCTCGCAGTGCTGCGGCGACTTCAGCACCCACCGCCGTGGTCCTCGCAAGAAGGTCAGCGCTTGCAGAATCGTTCGCAGGTAAGCGTAGTGCGCGTCCTGATTCAACCCGAGATAGAAATCGCGCCATTGCGGAACCCGGGCGTGCCACTCCAGCACATAGCTCGCGAAGTCCAGATCGAGAAGCTCCACTTCCTCCTCGATCGCCTGCGGGAACCGGTCATGCATCGCCTGCAGCAGGGGGGTCATCATCTGTGCCGACTCGTGCTCGGCGACACTGCGCACGAACCGGGGATCCACGCCGTTGATGTCGGGCCCCTCACCGCGCATCGGGAACGGTTCTTGGCTTTCCCAGTACGGCAGGGCGCGGCGTCGGGTATCGGCCGCGACGAGATTCACCAGATGCGTTGTGCCCGAACGTGGTAGCCCGACCACGATGATCGGCTTCTCGATCTTGATTTCGTGGATCTCGGGGTACCGGCGCAGCAGATCGGTGAGCAGCAGCCGCTGTGAGAGCAGACGAACGATCCGATTATGCAAGATGAGGCGGTTGAGGTTGGTGTTGCCGGCGTCCGCATCGGCTGCCCCTGCGTATGCGTCGAGTCGTGGGCGAAAGTCACCGGGTCCGAAATCGTCCAACCCGGTCTTTGCGACCGCCTCGGCGATCAACGCAGCCGGCTCCAGGTCGATCGACACCCCGGCCAACTGGTCGAGGATTCCTCGCTGCACCGAGTCGAGTTTCGGGCAGGTCAAATCATCGATGTCCAGTACGGCCTCAGGCATCCGGTCCTCCAAGTCCGCTACTCGCGTGACGAATATTCGTTATAGGCTCCGAATATATGAACATCAAGCTAGGGCCGCCTCGGGAACCGGGTCAAGACCCTTCGCCGCCGACCCGGCGCGTCGTCGCGATCGTGGAGCGCCTCGCGCAGGCTGGACCGGAACCGCTGACGTTGGCTGAAATCTGTCGCGACCTGCGGATCAGCCGATCCACCGCGCACGCCATCCTGGCCACGCTCTGCGCGTGCGACTGGGTTGTCCGCGACCCACTCAGCGGGAAATACGCACTCGGCAGTGGCATACCTAGGCCGCACCCGGGGAGCGTGCCAGTCTCGCGAATGCTGCGTGCACCGTTGGGTCGACTGTGCTCGGCGATCGGCATGGCAGCCTGTATCTCCGAAGTCAGGGACGGTTCCATCGCGGTCGTCGAATCGATCGCTCCGGACGCTGGGCGCCCCCAACTGCAGCCTGGGCAACGGTTGCCTTTCGTTGCACCTTTTGGGCGCGAATTCGTCGCATGGGCACCGGCAGCGGTGCGTCAGCAGTGGTTGGACGCTGCGGGCCCGGTAAATGATGTCTATCGGGCACGAATGCCCAAGGTCCTCAACGAAATTCAGAAGCGCGGCTTCGGCATCGAGCGACTCAGCGACCCCCTCCTCAAGGTGTATACGGCGCTCTTGGCGCTAGAGGACGGTGATGTGGCCGGCCCCGTGGCGATGCGCCTGGCCGGCGCCGTCGCCGATCTGACCATCGTTGACTTCCTGCCCGCCGAACTGCCTCAGATCGAGCAGGTTTCACTCGCAACCATCTCTGCGCCGATCTTCGACGAGCACGGGGACGTGGTGATGTCGGTGTCCGCGCAGGTCTACAAGCACCTGTCTCTCGAGCAGGTACGCGACGTCGGCGAGCAGATCCTGGATTTCGCCGGTGATGCGAGTTCCGCGATCGCACAACATGTTCCCGAGACGATCAGACATCGCGCCGGCCAGGGTATGGACAACCGATGATCGACTGCGCGCCGAGCTGCCGTCCCAGCCAGTGGGCATGCTCGGCCCACCGGCGCGAGGGGGATTTACCGTGAGCGAAACAGCCGGTGGAGTCGGTTCTCTCAGCTCCTATGGGCTGCTGCGAATGGAGGGCCAAACGCGATGACCGGTTCACGAGTTCTCTACGACCCGGCCACACCGCAATTCCAGACCGAACTGTGGGATGTCTACCGCACCATGCGAGACGACCACCCGGTGTACTGCGACCCGGATGGTCAGTTCTACGCTCTGACCCGGTTCGCCGACGTCTGGACCGCCGCCGCTGACCATGAGACCTTCTCCAGCCACGTCGCGGAGGCCAATGAGCTGCTGCCGCAGCTCATCTACATCGACCCGCCGCGGCACGCGGCGCTGCGCAAGTTGATATCCCGGGCATTCACCGCGCGGCGAGTGGCCGCTATGGAGGATGAGATCAGGAAGTGCATCAGAGCGCTGATCGATGAAATTGCCGTAGGCAGCGTGTGTGAGTTCCAGCACGACTACGCTTCGGTGGTCCCCAGCGTCGTGGTGGGCGGCATGATCGGCCTCGATGAGCAGTACCTCGCGCCGATGCGCACTTGGACTGAGGCGTTCATAGGTTTGGCCGATAGCGGCGAACCCTTGGAAGCCGCGATGAACATCTACGCGATGTTCGCCGAGCTGCTCGAAGAGCGCCGCCGCAGCCCGCGCGACGATCTCATGACCGCGCTCCTGAGTGCCGAGATTGATGGGGAGCGACTCACTGATCAAGAGCTGCTTGGCTTCTGCCTGCTCTTAGTTCTGGGTGGCAATGACACGACAGCCAACTTGATCGGTTCGGGCACTGTACTTCTGTTGAGTCATCCCGACCAGCTTGATCTAGTTCGCAGGGACCAGTCGCTCTGGCCGACGGCGATCGAGGAGATGCTCCGCATCGAAGCGCCCACCCAGGCGCTGCCCCGAACGGCCACACGTGACGTCGAGTTGCACGGCGTCCGAATCCCCGCCGGATCGCGCGTGATGCTGGTGTGGGGCGCAGCCAATCACGACGACCGTGAGTTCCGGGAACCCGAGCGCTTCGATGTGACTCGTCGTGCGCAACGCCACGCCTCGTTCGGGCACGGCGTGCACTTCTGCATGGGGTCGGGATTGGCGCGGTTGGAGGCCCGTCTCGCGTTCGCCGAGTGGTTCCAGCGCTTTCCTGACTGTTCCCTCGCCGGCGAACCCGAGCGAATAACGTCCATCTGGGCCCGCGCGTTCAACTCGATTCCGCTTCGTCTGGGTTGACCCTTTCGAGCCCAGGTCATTGCAGTCACCTGCCCGGTTCGGGCGGTCCGAACCCGACATCCTTGGCTGACTGTGTAGCGCACCGGCTCGAAAGCACCGAAGTGTCGCATGACCGCGGGAGGCCAGGCGGCGAGCGAGCCGTCTTACAGCGTCAGGGTCTGTTGAGGAACGCCAAGACCGTGCTCTCGAACGCCGACTTAGCCTCGATCATCGCCCAGTGCCCGCAGTTCGGAAAGACGTGCAGCTCGGCATTGGGGATGGTGCGCATCGGGATCAGCGCCATGTCCAGCGGGCTGACCCGGTCGTCGCGCCCCCACGTCAACAGCGTGGGTGCGGCGACCTTGTGCATCTGCGCCCACGGCAGCGGCGCATCGCTGCCGCGCATGAACGCCATCATCTGCGTGAAGGCCTTCTTGCCGTACATGCGCCGGGCGGACTCCAGCGTCTCCGGATCGGTCGCCAACTGCCAGCGTTCCTCGATCAGTTGTTCGGTGACGAGCGACTGGTCGTACACCATCGAGTTGAGCCAGTCGACCAACCGCTGACGGGTGGGGTCCTCGGTGAACTCCTGGAGCAGCCGAATCCCCTCACTCGGGCCGGGACTGAAGATGTTGGTGCCGATGCCGCCGATCGTGACCAGCCGGCCGATGCGGTCCGGGTTGCTGATTGCGAAGTTGATCCCCACGCCGCCGCCCATCGAGTTGCCGACGATGTTGACGCGATCGATGCCCAGAGCGTCGAGGAAGGGGACGACAGCGCCTTGCGCGGTGATCATCGGATGGCCGCCGAAGTCGTCGCTGACCCCAAAACCCGGGAATTCCAGGATCACGCAACGGAAATGCTCGGCGAAGGTGGGCAGCACACCGCGGAAGTTGCGCCAGCCGGTGACGCCGGGCCCGGAGCCGTGAAGAAAGAGCAGAACGGGACCGTCACCGACGTCGTAGTAGCGCAGCACACCGGAGGGGGTGGGTGTCTCACGGAGGTCGCTCTCGACGCGGGCGATGAAGGCTGCGGTATCGGTCACGCCCACAGCCTGCCACGCGCTCGTCGCGCCGCGGGCGGGTGTTCCGTTCATCGGTCGTCCCGGTAAGCGGGACGCTCACTGTGCCGGTGCGCGTTTCACTGCGACGCTTTCCCGTCGAGACATGGCGCCCTTACCGCCCGCTGTCAGATGACGCAATCAGGAGGCGTGATGTCCCGCGATGCCGATGGTGCTTCGCAGTGACGTCGACGAACGAGGTTGCTGGCCATGACGACTAAGGCGCCCGAGCGGTGGTCTGCGGGTCTGCCGCCGTTGCGGAATCTGGCTGGGCCGATGCAGGCGGTCGGGGCGTTGTTTGCGATGTCGGCTGATGCGGTGCGGTTTGTGTTTCGTCGGCCGTTTCAGTGGCGGGAGTTTTTGGAGCAGTGTTGGTTCATTGCTCGGGTGTCGTTGGCGCCGACGTTGTTGGTGGCGATTCCGTTCACGGTGTTGGT